>NZ_RZSA01000608.1:0-4144 GCF_003998075.1 Mesorhizobium sp. M2A.F.Ca.ET.037.01.1.1
GACCGGAGCAAGGCGGCATGAGCCGGGCAAAGGGAGCGGTCGTCGGCATCGGCGAGTTGAAGCCGCAGCGCCTGACCAGCGGCGTGACGACGCTGGAGATGATCGCCGAGGTCTCGCGCCTGGCGGTGCTCGACGCCGGGCTGGAGCCGGCGGCTATCGACGGGCTGCTGGTCGGGCCGCAGGTCGGCGAGACGCCGCAGCATGTTCCGGCGACCATAGCCGAATATCTGGGACTCGCGCCGACCATGGCCAATGTCGTCGATCTTGGCGGCGCGTCCGGCGCAGGCATGGTCTGGCGCGCGGCGGCCGCGATCGAGGCCGGCATGTGCGAGGCGGTGCTGTGCGTGCTCGCCAACAACCGCGAGGAGGTTGCACCCCGCTCGCCCAACCGCAATCCGATCCGCGAGTTCGACGTGCCTTTCGGCGCTTCGGGCGCCAACATCTCCTATGCGCTGCTGATGCAGGCGCATATGGCGGAATACGGCTCGACCGCGCGAGATTTCGCGCTGATCGCCGCGGCGGCGCGCGCCAGCGCGCAGCTCAACCCCGACGCCATCTTCTATGGCAAGCCGGCCGATGTCGAAGCGGTGCTTGCCTCGCCGATGATCGCCTCGCCGCTGCATCTCCTCGAAATCGTCATGCCGGTCGCCGGCGGCGAAGCGGTCGTCGTCACCTCGGCCGAACGCGCGCGGTCGTTGCGCAGGCCACCTGTCCATCTGCTCGGCGCCGGCGAGAAGGTCACGCACCGCGCGGTCAGCCAGGCCCCACACCTGACTTCCGGTCCGCTGAAGAGCGCAATGGCAAGGGCCTTCGCTCAGTCCGGCACGAAGGCTGACGAGATGGACCTTCTGTCGCTCTACGACTGCTACACGATCATGGTTGCGACGACGATCGAGGATGCCGGCCTCTGCGCGCCGGGCCAGTTCGGCGCGTGGCTCGGCGACCACGACCTTTCGCACAAGGGCGACAAGCCGCTCAACACACATGGCGGCCAGCTCGGCTTCGGCCAGCCCGACCTTGCCGGCGGCATGACCCATGTCGTCGAAGCGGTACGCCAGCTGCGCGGGGAGGCGGGTGAACGCCAGATCGGCAAGGCCTGGCTCGCGCTGGTCACCGGCAATGGCGCGACGATGAGCGAAGCGACCGCCCTGGTGTTGGGGGCCGCCTGATGTCCGTCGATCTCAACACCCTGAAAACCCCTGGCCCGACGATCACCGCGCTGTCCAGGCCGTTCTGGGATGCCGCCGCCGAGGGCCGGCTGACCATCCAGCATTGCGAGGGTTGCGGCAAGGCCGTCTTCTATCCGCGCCCGATCTGCCCGCATTGCTGGAGCAAGCGGCTGGTCTGGAAAGACGCATCGGGCAGGGGACGGCTCAAATCCTTTTCCAAGGTGCATAAACCCGGCCATCCCGGCTGGCTGCCCGCGGCACCGTATGTGGTCGGCCTGGTCGAATTGGCCGAAGGCCCGACGATGCTGAGCTTCATCCTGCCCGGCACACGGCCGCAACAGATCGGAGACATGCTGTTGCTTGCGCCGACCGCCATCGGCGGCCGTGTCCTGCCGGCCTTCAGACCAGTCGAACCCAGAGCAGAGGAGAAGCCGCAATGAGCATCGAAACGAAGGACGGTTGGGTGGGTGTCGTGAAAGGCCGTCCGCAGGTCGGCGCCTTCGCCGAGCGCACGCGACGCACAAGGATGAGCGACATCGAGGCCTTCACCGGCATCACCGGCGATCGCAATCCCCTGCACTACGACCGCGCGCTGGCCGAGAAGTCGGTGTTCGGCAAGCTCATCGTGCAGGGCGGCGTCACCTCCGGCATCCTCAACGCGTTGGTCGCCGAGGATCTGCCCGGCCCCGGGACCGTGTTCCTCGAAGTGGCCTGGAAGTTCGTCAAGGCCGTTGGCGTTGACGAGGAGATCACCGGCCGCGTGGAGGTCAAGGAAGTGCGCCCCGACAAGCCGATCTGCAAGATCGAGACCAGCGTGCGCAACGGCCAGGGCGAGCTTTGCCTGACCGGCACGGCCACGGTGTTCACCGTACCGCTGCAAGGCGCATGAGCACGGTCGGGGGCGGCCGGCTTGGCATGGCGGCCGACAGCGAGCGCTGGCGCGTGCTGTCGCTGCTTTGCCTGGCGGTCGTCCTGTCGCTGACCACGTGGTTCTCGGCGACCGCAATCCTTCCCGAATTGAAGCAGGAGCTGGCGCTGGGCGCCAGCGCCGAAGCCTGGCTGACCAATGGCGTCCAGGTCGGCTTCGTCATCGGCGCGCTGGTGGCGAGCCTGGTCAATTTGCCGGACCTTGTACGGCTGAGCCGCCTGATGGCGGCAGCAGCCCTCGTCGCTGCTTTAGCCAACGCGACGCTGCTCTTCCATCCCGGGCCGGGCGGTGTGATCGCCGCGCGCATCGTCACCGGCGCCGCACTTGCCGGCGTCTATCCGCCGGCGCTCAAGCTGGTCGCCACCTGGTTCGCGCGCGACAGGGGACTGGCGCTCGGCGCGGTCATCGGCGCGCTCACAGTCGGTTCGGCGCTGCCGCATCTCTTCCGCGCCGTCTCGACCGTGCTCGACTGGCGGCCCGTAGTCGCCGCGGCAAGCGTGGCCACCGCTGCGGGCGCGCTGCTCTTCCTGCTGTTCGCGAAGGAAGGACCCTATCCCTTCGGCAAGGCTATCTTCGAGCCCTCGCGCATCGGCCAGGTGTTTCGCGAAAAGCCGCTGCTCCTCGCCAATCTCGGCTATCTCGGCCACATGTGGGAGCTCTATGCCATGTGGGCCTGGCTGCTCGCCTATACGCGCGCGGCCTTCGAGGCGCAGGCGATCGGAACAGCCGCCACAGCCTCGCTCGCGACCTTCTTCGTTGTGGCATCCGGCATTCTGGGATGTCTGCTCGGCGGCTATCTGTCGGACCGGATCGGCCGCACCGCCACCACCGCCGGCATGATGCTCGTCTCGGGAAGCTGCGCGCTGCTGATGGGCTTTCTGTTCACCGGACCGCTCTGGCTGTTCATGCTGGTGGCCATCGTCTGGGGCGTGTCTGTGATCGGTGATTCGGCGCAGTTCTCCGCCGCCGTCACCGAGCTTACCGACCGCCGCTTCGTTGGTACCGCTCTGTCCGTGCAGCTCGGCGCCGGTTTCGCGCTGACGGTGCTTGCCATCTGGCTGACGCCGCGCTTCGCCGACTTCATCGGCGGCTGGCGCTGGGCCTTCCTGCTCCTGGTTCCCGGACCGCTTCTGGGGGCCGCCGCCATGCTATGGTTGCGAAACTTGCCGGAGAGCGTGAAAATGGCGGGCGGCCTCCGGTAGGGAGGCGCTGCCGCTTTTTGAGTCGCGGCAAATGATTTGCGGCGGGACCCGAATGGAACAGGCAACCAGAACGCGCGGGCGTCCTCGTTACGACCAGGAAGATGCCGAGGCGGCCGAGGCTTTCCGCTCGATCGGCTCCAAGGTTCAGCTCAACCGCGACGAGGCGGCCCCGCTCTGGGTGCAGCTGCGCAACCAAGTCGAGGAGGCGATCAACACCGGTCTGCTGGCAGCCAATTCGCGCATTCCCTCGGAACAGGCGCTTTGCGATTTCTTCGGCGTCTCTCGTCCCGTCGTGCGCGCCGCGATCGGATCGCTCTCCAATGAAGGCCGCATCATCAAGATGCCGCGCAAGGGCATGTTCGTCGCCGCTCCCCGCGAGCATGTCGACTTCATGACCGCCAATCTCGGCGTGTTCGACGATTTGACCGCGAAGGGCCACAAGGTCTCGACCCGCACGCTGGAGATCTACCGCTGCCCGCCGAGCGAGAAGGAGTCCAAGGTCTTCGGCATTCCCGCCAATGGCAGCGTGGTCCGCATCAGCCGCGTCTACATGACCGACGGCACGCCGATCACCATGACGCGTATCAGCCTGCCGGGGCATCGGGTCCCGGGGCTGGAGAACATCCTGTCGGAAAACCAGTCGATCTTCGGCACCATCCGCGCCGTCTTCGGCCTGACGGTGAAGCGTGCCGACCGCTGGCTGCGTGCCGCGCTTCCCACCAAGGAAGAAGCCGATCAGATGGGTGTCGCCGCCAACACGCCGCTGATCGAGATCGAGTCGATCGCCTATGATTCCGACGGCGCCGCGCTTGAATATTACGAGGCCTTCTACAACTCCTCTGTCG
>NZ_RZSA01000609.1:0-4139 GCF_003998075.1 Mesorhizobium sp. M2A.F.Ca.ET.037.01.1.1
GTAAGGTGATGATCGATATCGGCTGACAGCAAATCGCCGCAACACATAGAGGGAACCGAAGTCCGATGAGCCGAAAGAGACCGACCGTCGCCGATCTGCGCGCGATAAAGGGCAGGCGGCAATTGACCATGCTGCGCGTTCTGACGCTGGAAGAGGCCGAGGCCGCCGAGCTGGCAGGGGTGGACATCGTCGCGGTGACGCCGGAACTGGTGCTCAATCCGCAATATCGCGATGCGGCGCCCAGCCTCTTCACCATGCCCGGCGAGAACTTCTTCGAGATCGGCACGGCCGACGATTTCCTGCGTTGGGCTTTCAGGCTCTACAAGGCCGGCGCCGACGCCGTCTATTGCAGCGCCGGCTACGCCACGATCAAGCGCATGGCCGACGACGCCATCCCCGTCATCGGCCATGTCGGCCTCATTCCCTCCCGCGCGACCTGGACCGGCGGCTTCAAGGCTGTCGGCAAGACCGCCGATACGGCCATGCAGGTGTTCGAGGCGGTGAAGCAGCTGGAAGCCGCCGGCGCCATCGGCGCCGAGATCGAGGTCGTGCCGGTGGAGGTGGCGAGGGCGATCTCCGAGCGTACTTCGCTGATCATGCTGTCGATGGGCGCGGGCACCGGCTGCGACGCGCAATATCTGTTTGCCGAGGATATCCTCGGCGCCAATCGCGGTCACATGCCGCGCCACTCGAAAGTCTATCGCAACTTCGCCGCCGAATATGACCGGCTGCAGCAGGAGCGCATCGCGGCGTTTTCCGAATATGTCGCCGACGTCAACAGCGGCGCCTATCCGGAAGACAGGCACATCGTGCATATGGATCCGGACGAGCTCACCCTTTTCATGAAGAAGGTTGAGGCAAAACCCTGAACGGGCGGCGATAGGTGCTGCTTTAAGTTTCCAATTCTAAGCATGTCTTTATCGCGAAACCGGGCGCACTTGTCGGGAGACATGCTTTAGGCTCGCCACGTTCCGTCGGCGAGCGCAGCGTAGAGTGTGTTGGCACTGGTCCCCAGCGACCGGTCTTCCTTGAGCGTCGCGACATGAGAGCGGACCGCTGCGTGGATCACTCCGGTTGCCGGCGCCAGCACAAACCCTTCGCGCAGATCCACGGCCTGGGCCGCCGCCATCAGCTCCAAGGCGATCAGACGCCGCCACAGCACGATCATCTCGGCACATTTGGCGATGGTGAGCGGTGTCTGGGTGGCGTGATCCTCGACGCCCTCTGACACCGGCAGGAAGTCGAGCATTGCTGGATTGGCCTTCTGGCGGATGCCGGCGAGGATTGCCGTGACCGTTTTCTGCAACGGCACGAAGCCGGCTGATGCGCCGCCGATCGGCGACAGATATTTTGGCAGGCCGTGGCGGCTGGAGCCGGTGAGCTGGATGAAACGGGCGGCGCAGGCTGCCGCGCATTGCGCAATCGCTAGGCCAAGCGTCTCGAAAGCGAGCGCCAGCGACGAGGTATGGAAATTGCCGGTCGACAGCACGAGCGCG
Organism: Mesorhizobium sp. M2A.F.Ca.ET.037.01.1.1; assembly: GCF_003998075.1. Classification (NCBI taxonomy): domain Bacteria; kingdom Pseudomonadati; phylum Pseudomonadota; class Alphaproteobacteria; order Hyphomicrobiales; family Phyllobacteriaceae; genus Mesorhizobium; species Mesorhizobium sp. M2A.F.Ca.ET.037.01.1.1. The sequence continues at coordinate 1,497 of NZ_RZSA01000609.1, forward strand.
TCCTCCGCAAGCACCAGCGGGTTGTCGGCGGCCGCGTTCAACTCGATCTCGACCGCCAGCCTGGCGTGATCGATCGCCTGGATCAGCGCGCCGTGAATCGAGGGCATACAGCGGATCGAGAGCGGATCCTGAATGGTGGTCGGCGCCGGTCATGGTCGCGCGCGAGCAGCTCGCGCAGCGTCTTTGCGGCCAGCGCCTGGCATGCCGCAGGGCGGGCCACATGCAGGCGCGGGTCCAGAATGGTGCGGTTCGCGCCGAGCGCCTCCATGGTCAGCGCGCCGGCCTGTTGCTGCTGTTCCATCGCCGACAGGACGTCGACAAGCGCCAGCGCGCCGGCGCCAGCCGAGACCGCCGAGGCATTGATCAGCGATAGACCGTCCTTCGGCGCCAGACTGACCGGCGCCAGACGCGCCATCATCAGCGCCTTGGCAGAGGGCATGCGACGGCTCTGGTAGTTGGCGTCGCCTTCACCGATCAGCGTGTGCGCGATCGCCGTCATCATCACCAGGTCACCGGCGCCGATCGAGCCCAGCGACGGCATGACCGGATGGACGCCGGCATTGAGGGCTTCGACGAGTGCCGTGAATACATGCTGCGAGAGACCGGAGCCACCGGCCGAAAGCATGGCGATGCGAGCAAACATCACCGCTCGCACGGTCTGTATCGGCAAAGCTTCCCCGACTGCGGCGCCACGCCCGTCGAGAAGCTGACGCTGGAAGGCACTGGCATCACCTTCCACCGCTGTGCCGAGATTGGCGCCGAGCCCGGTGTTCAGACCATAGATCTGCTGCCCGCCGGCCGCGGCCTCGTCGAGGACTTTCCGCGCCTTGCCGAGCTTCTCGATGACCAGCGGCGTGACTTCGACCTTGTCGGAATTGCGCGCGACGGCGGCAACATCCTCGATGCTGACGCCGGCGCCGGTGAGAACGAGCGGGCTCATGCGAAGCGCAGCCTCTGGCCGATGCCGTTTTCGCCGGCCTTGGCGAGCATCGCTTTGCCGAGCGCGATGTCGGAGAGCGAGAGGCCGCGATGCCAGAACAGGATCGTCTCGCCATCGCTTTGCCGGCCCGGCTTCAGGCCGGCCGCGATCTGGCCGAGTTCGGCGTGCAAAGTCGCCTCGCTCAGCCGTCCCGTCTCGACATGGGCGCGCAACGAGCCGAACTTGCCGCCCTTGCACTGGCCCCAGTCGTCGACGACGATCTTCTGCATGATGTCGGTCAGCGACAGCTCGACCGCGCTCATCGTGCCATAGGGCACGACCAGCGCGCCGCGCTTGATCCATTCGGTCTTGAGCAGCGGCTGCGGCTCCGGCAGCCGCGAGGCCTCGACGACGATGTCGGCGCCTTCGACGCAGCTTTTCCAGTTGGCCACCGCCAGCACCGGCTTGCCGAGGTCGGCGGCGAGCTTCGCGGCGAAGGCGTCACGGCTTTCGGGCCGGCGCGAATGGACGCGGATCTCGTCGAAGTCGAAGAGGTGGTCGAGCAGCCGTACGTTCCAATAGGCGGTGCCGCGCGCCATCCTCGACGCCACCGTCATCACCGACATGCGCACGGGCGCGGCGTACCGGTGCGCGGATCGAAAAGATTGAGGATGCCGAATTCCGACGGCAGGCCGTGCATGTAATTGTCGACATAGTCGCCGACGATCTTCACGCCGGCGGCGTCGAGCGGCGCCACATAGCCGCGCAGCACGTTGAAGTGGCCGTGGAAGGAGGGATCCGGCTCGAGATGGACGCGCGGCTCGATAACGATCTGGCCCTTGCCCTGCGCGACGAGCCCGGCCTCGACGGCGCCAATGATCTCGGCGTCGGTCATGGCAAGCGCTTCGATGTCGAGAGCGTTGAGGTAGTCGATGTAGATAGGCTTCATGCGTTTCCCTCGGCCGGCCCGCGCTCTTCCATAACAGGCGGAGAGGCGACACGAAAGTTTGTTGGATAAGCTCTGGACTGGACGGGGCTTATGCTGTTCAACCAGCGCGTCATGACCAGCATCCCCGACAACGCAGCCGTGTCCCCGTCCGGAGATTCCGCAGGCCAGGCGCGTCGTGTCGCGCTGATCGTGGCGGTCGCCTTCTTCATGCAGCTGCTCGATTCGACGATCATCTCGACGTCGCTGCCGCAGATGGGCCATTCCTTCGGCGTGCCGGCGGTGGCGATGAGCATCGGCATCACCGCCTATATGCTGACCATGGCGGTGTTCGTGCCGCTGTCGGCCTGGCTTGCCGACCGTTTTGGCGCGCGCAATATTTTCCTCCTGGCGATCGCGCTGTTCACGCTGGCTTCGGTTGCCTGTGGCTTTTCGCAGAGCCTGACGGAGTTCGTCGCCGCTCGCATCGTGCAGGGCCTGGGCAGCGCGCTGATGACGCCGGTTGGCCGCATCCTGGTGCTGCGCAACGCCGAGAAATCCGAGCTGATCGCCGCGACGGCGTTGATCACCTGGCCGGCTTTGTTCGCGCCGGTGGTCGGGCCGGTGCTTGGCGGCTTCATCACCACCTATCTCTCCTGGCATTGGAATTTCTTCATCAACGCGCCGCTGGGGCTGGCCGGGCTTGCGCTGGTTGCCCGCTTCGTGCCGGGCGACCGCGATTCCGAGGCGAAGCCATTCGATTGGCCTGGCTTTTTCCTCACCTCGCTCGGCCTTGCGG
>NZ_RZSA01000060.1:0-12615 GCF_003998075.1 Mesorhizobium sp. M2A.F.Ca.ET.037.01.1.1
CAGCAGCGGCATGTCCTCGGTGAACTGCGCGACATAGTCGTCGGCAGGGTTGAGCACGATGTCGGCCGGGCGGCCGATCTGCACGATCTTGCCCGCCCGCATGATCGCCAGCCGGTCGGCCAGGCGGAAGGCCTCGGCGATATCGTGGGTGATGAAGATGATGGTCTTCTTCAGCATGCGCTGCAGGCGCAGGAACTCGTCCTGCATCTGCTTGCGGATCAGCGGATCGAGCGCCGAGAACGGCTCGTCGAGGAACCACAGCTCCGGCCCCACCGCGAGCGAGCGGGCGATGCCGACGCGCTGCTGCTGACCGCCGGAAAGCTGGTGCGGGAAGGACGTCTCGCGGCCTTCGAGCCCGACCAGCGCGATCATTTCGCGGGCGCGGGCCTCGCGCTCCTTCGCCGGCTTGCCCTGGATCTTCAGCGGGAAGGCGACATTGTCCAACACGCTCAGATGCGGCAGCAGGCCAAAATTCTGGAACACCATGCCCATGGCGTGGCGGCGCAGCTCGGTGAGCTCCTTGCCACTGGCGGCGAGCAGGTTCCTGCCGTCGAGCAGGATCTCGCCGGCGCTCGGCTCGACCAGGCGCGACAGACACCGCACCAGGGTCGACTTGCCGGAGCCGGACAGGCCCATGATGACGAAGATCTCGCCGGTCGCCACCTCGAAGCTGGCATCGACCACGGCCGGCAGATGCGCCTCGGCGCGCAGACGCTCGGCCAGCGCATCGGGGTCGATCACATAGCCGCGCGAGTCGAAATAATAGTCCGGACGCCGGCCATAGACCTTCCAGACATTGCGGCAGGCAAGCTTTATCGGACGTGAGGCGGGGGTCATCGGAGCTATCCATGCGACTTGCTTGCCCGGCTCCGCGCGCCGCGGAAGCCGGGCATCGATTGCCTTTCAGCCTTATCGAGGCATCAGGTCGATCAGCCCTTGGCGCCGTCGACCCAAGGCTTCCACACTGCCTCGTTCTTGTCGATCCAAGCCTTGACCACGGCGTCGAGGTCCTCGCCTTTCTTGTCGACGGCAAGCATCATCTTCTCCTGCTCGCTGGCGTCCATCTTGAATGCCTTGAGGAAGGCATAGGCGGCCGGCCATTTGGCGCCGAAGCCCGACCAGACGATCTTGTCGACATCCGGCGGGGTGATGCAGTGCTCGTTGGTCTGCTCCTTGCAGGGCGGCATGGTGACCCAGCCGACGTCGTTTTCGGCCAGCGCATAATGCGGCCCCCAGAACATCATCACCAGCGGCGTCTTGGCCGCCTCAGCGGCTTCGAGCTCGGCCACGAGCGCGCCCTCGGAACCGGAGGGAACGGCGGTGTACTGCATGTTGTTGTCGGCAAGGATCGTGGCGGCCCGCGAGCCCCAGTCGGCCGGATAGTCGAGGAAGCGCGCATTGGGCGCGGTTTCCGGCGTCGACAGCACCTTGATGCAATCCGGCTTGTTGAGCGCCGTCCAGTCGGGCAGGCCGGGGCAAATCGTCTCCATAAATTTGGGGTAGATCCAGCCCTCACGCGTCTTCAGGTCGAGCTTGCCGATATCCTCGATCTGCTTGGCGGCGAGCGTCTTCGGATAGATGTCGCCGACATTGTTCATCCACACTTCGACCGAGGCGCTGAGCGAGCCGTCGGCGAGACCGGAAAACTGCGGGAAGTTGCCGGCGGTGACGTATTCGACCTTGTAGCCGAGCTTCTCCAAGAGCTGTCCGGCAATGTGGGTGGAGACATGCGCGCCGGTCCATTCCAGCATCGCAAGCTTGATCGGCTCCTCCTTGGCGCCGAGCTCGGCGCTGAGGCCGGGCGTCGTGGCGGCAAACGCCAGAGCCAGGCCAATTCCTGCATTTCTCAGTCTGTTAATTCTATTCGGCATGATCGTTCCCCTGTCTGGATGTTGTGGTTCGAGTTTCATCCTTGATGGCGAGGCTGCCGCTAGCCTCTTTCCGCGCCACTCCCCTGGCCGCGGAGAATTCCGTTATCGCGCAAAGCTGATGACGTACCTCCCTTTCGACTGGCCCCGTTCGAGAGCGACAAGTCCTGCCGACACGTCTTCCAGCGCGATGACCTCGACCGTCGTTTCAAGCGGCTTATCCGCGTGCATGGCGACCAGCTCGCGCATCTCCTGCCTTGTGCCGACGCTGGTGCCGGTGATGAGGACGCCGGTGGCCGTCAGCCATTCCTGGATGAGCGGCACCGGCTGGAAGACCATGGCTGCGGCGATGATCCTGCCGCGCGGCCGGATGCCCGCGACCATGGCGTCCCAGGTGGCGGTGGTCGGCGCGAAGTTGATGCAGGCGTGATATTTTTCACTCTTCGCCGCCAGCCGCGAGGGCAGGCCGCTGTCGGCGATTTCGGTTTCCACGGCACCGTAGCGGCGAGCGATCTCCAGCTTCGCCGGATCGCGATCAACCGCGAACACGCTGACGCCGAGCCGGCCGGCAATCTGCACGGCATAGAGGCCGAGGCCGCCGCAGCCAAAGACGATGCATTTTTCGCCAGCTTTCAGCCCCGCCCGTTTCACAGCGCCGTAAGCGGTGACGCCGGCACACATCACCGGCGCGGTGGTCACCGGATCGATGGCTTCGGGAAGCGCCACCGCGAAGCTCGCGTCGCAGACGACATATTCGGCAAAGGCGCCGGGCACGTTCAAGCCATGCGCGCGATGATGCTGGCAAAAGGACTCGTAGCCGTCCAGGCATTCATCGCAACGGCGGCAGGTGTCGTGGATCCAGGGCACACCTGCACGATCGCCGAGCGACCAGCCGCCGACGTCCTCGCCGATCGCCTCGACGCGGCCGATGCCCTCATGACCCATGACGAAGGGGGAAGGCGCGTGCAGCGGAATGCTCTCGCCGCGCCAGATATGCACGTCGGTATGGCAGACGCCGCAAGCCTGAAGCCGTACCAATATCTGACCGGGGCCGGCGACGGGACGCGGCACGCTGGTGACCTCGAGCGGCTCGCCATAGCTGCCTAGGACCGCGGCCCGCATCGTTTGTGTGTGCGACGTCATCGATAGTCCGTCCGGCATCTGCTTGCCTTCGCAGCCTAGGCCTGTCAAAATCATATGACAATACAAAAATTTGTTAGAGCGTACAAAAATCTCGTCGGATATACGAAACCCATGGCGACCAGGACGAAAAAACAACGCACCCGCATCGAGGACATCAGGCGGGTCGAGCTGATCGAGGCGGCGCACCGCATCTTCCTGCGCGACGGACTCAAGGGCCTGACGACGACCCGCATCTGCCATGAGGCCGGCATGTCGCAGGGCATCCTGACCTATTATTTCAAGAACAAGGACCAGGTACTGTTCGAGATGGTGCGGTACGCCAACCGTGTCCTGATGGACGCGGTGGTGGTCAATCTGCGCCAGGCCGAGACCCGTTGGGATCGCTTGACGGCCATCGTCGACGGCAATTTTCCGGCGGAGAAATTCGAGCGCAGCACGGCCAACGCCTGGATTTCCTTCTACGCGGAAGCCGCGCACAATCCGCGCTATGCCCGGCTGCAGGAGCTGTTCTACAAGCGGCTGCGGTCGAACATCGGCTCGGCGCTTTCGCCGCTGTGGTCGAGAGAGGAGATCGACCATTTCGTGCGCGGCTTCGCCGCCATGCTGGACGGCTTCTGGCTGCGGCGCGGCCATTCCGACGACGACATCTCGCATCTGGAGGCGAGAGCGCTGCTCGTCGAATATTCGGAAAAGATGCTTGGCGCGGGTATGGTGTCGAAGCTGAAGCGGCTTCAGCCGCAGGCGGCGTGACATCCCTGTCGACCCCCTCGCCGGCAGCGAGCGGTTGAAAACGCTCCTTGCCGGATTGGACGTCACCATAAAGCTCCGCCGGTGATCTGGATATTTTCCATGGTGATCCCCTTGGCGATATCCGAACAGAGGAAGACGGCAAGCGCCGCGATCTCTTCAGGCTGCAGCATGCGCCCTTGGGGATTGCCTTTCCGGAATTCGTCCATCGCCTCCTCGACGCTGCGGCCGTTGCCCTCGCGCGCCACCACTTGCGCGACGTTGCGGCGCATCAGCTCGGTCTCTACCCAGGTCGGGCTGATCATGACGCAAGTGACGCCGTGCGCAGCACCTTCCAGCGCAACACAACGGGTCAGGCCGAGCAGGCCGGCCTTGGAAGCGCAATAGGCAGGATTGTCCTTCCAGCCGACGGACGCCGCGGTCGAGCCGATGTTGACGATGCGGCCCCAGCCGCGCTCGATCATGCCGGGCAGCACGGCGCGCGTCGTGCGGAAGGCGCCGGTGAGATTGGTGTCGACGATCTTGTCCCAGAGCTCGTCGGAATGGCCGCAGACGGGCTGCTCGGCGGTCGTGCCGGCGGCGTTGACGAGGATGTCGGCGGGACCGACGTCCGCCTGGGCTTCGGCAAAGAAGAGGTTGGTGAGCGCGCTGTCGCGGACGTCGAGATGCGCTGCATGGACCTTGGTGCCGTGCGCCCCGAGTGCCGCGCGGACGCGCTCGATCTCCTCCGCGCCGGGATAATAGGCCGCGTCCGTCCTGCCGGCCTGTGGCGGCGCAACATAGGAGCCGACCGCGATATTGGCGCCGGCCTCGGCAAGCGCCGTCGCTATCGCAAAGCCCATGCCGGAAAAGCCGCCGGTGACGATGGCGCTGCGGCCGGTGAGGTTGGTCATCGCAAGCGGTCTCCGTGTTCACACTGCAAGATAGCCTCCATCGACGACCATTTCGGAACCGGTGACGAATTTGGATTCATCTGAGGCGAGATAGAGGACCATGTAAGCGATGTCGTTGGGCTCGCCGAGGAAGCCAATCGGGTGACGGGAAAGCGCCTTGGCCTTCTCCTGCTCGAGTTTTCCCAGGTCGCGCAGATAATTCTCGGTCTGCGGCGTCCAGACATAGCCGGGATGGATGGAGTTGCAGCGGATGCCGTAGCGCTGCTCGGCGCAATGCACGGCGACCGCTTTGGTCAGCGTGCGCACGCCGCCCTTGGAGGCGCAATAGGCGGCAAGATCGGCCTCGCCGATGATGCCGTCGATCGAGGACAGGTTGACGATCGAGCCGCCGCCGGATTTCTTCATCAGCTTGATGCCTGCCTGGCAGCCGAGGAAGACGCCGTCGAGATTGACCGCCATGGTGCGCCGCCATTCGGTTATAGAGGTGTCTTCGATGTTTTTGGCAATCGCAATGCCGGCATTGTTGACCAGCACGTCGAGCCGCCCGAAGCGCTGCTCGATCGCCGCCATGACGGACGACCAATCCTCAGGCTTCGAGACATCGTGGCGCAGCGCCAACGCCTCGCCGCCAGCCTTGGCGATCTCCGCCGCCGTATCGCCGGCGAGGGCCTCGTCGATGTCGCTGACGACCAGCCTGGCGCCTTCCGATGCCAGCAAGAGCGACGACGCCCGTCCGAGGCCGAGACCGGCCCCGGTAACGAACGCCACCTTGCCTGCCACGCGGCCCATTGCGGCATCAGCCTCCCTTGTTCAACGGCTCCAACGGCCTGCCCAGCCAATCGCGGTAGAAACCTTCCAGATCGGGCTCGAAATCATGCACGATGGGGTAGCCGGGGGCGGCCGACTCGACCTCGTGCAGTGTGCCGCATTGCGGGCAGATGAATTCGCGGATTTCCATCCAGTCCGGATCCGGCAGGTCGCTGTTGGGATAGATCTCGCGCAGCGATTCCTCTGTGTCTCGCACGATGATCGCCGCCTTCAGCTTCCAGTTCTTGCGATAGTCACCGAAGGAGTGGCCGCATTCGCATTTCGTCACCCGCTCGTCGCCGCTCTGGCAGATGAAGAGATGGTCGCCGACGGGGAGCAGGATCGGATCCTTCCAGCCGACACGTTCCTGCAGGACCGCGACATATTTGAAGAAGCGGTCGTCATCCTTGTAGGCGCTCATGATGCGGCGCGTCTGCGGCCAGGGCAGCGTGCCGGAAACCAGATCGGCGATGACTTCCTTGCTGTATGAGGTCATGGTCTCTTACTCCACGCCGAGGGTCGATTTGGCGTCGACATCCCAGAAAGTCGAAAAATCCCTGGCGAAGCGCGCAGAAAGCTTGATCGCTCTGGCATACATCTTCTTCACCTCAGGCGCGAAATCGGACGTCTTCACGCGTTCGCGCTCCTTGGCAATCCACTCCGAAACCGGTTTTGCACGCGCCAGCCGCTTTGCCCGCATCTCGGCGCGATGGCGTTTGGTGGCGTCCAGATTGGCGACCGGAAAACCTTCCTCGTCCTCGTCGAGCACGATGCCGAAGATGCCTTCGGCGGCTTCCTTGGTGAGGAAACCATTCTCGACATCCCAGGCGGTTTTCACCGGATCGCGCTCCAGCACGTCGCCGTAACCGCCGCCGCCATTGTAGGAATGGGTGAAGACATCGCCGGTCTTATGCGGCGCGGTGATATATGGACCCTCCATCGTCACATGCTCGCCTTCCAGCCGAACTTCCAGCTCCGAACGATACGGATTGGTGCCAGTATGATGCGCCAGCGGCGCGCCATTCTCTGCCAGCTCGAAGATGTTCGAGTGGCGCACCGCGCGATGCTTCTGGCAGGTCGGCGCGGGATAGCCGCCGCAGAGACCGCCATTGTCGAACACCCGCGAGGAATGTTCGGACGTCACCAGCCGCAGATGATCGGTCTTCGAGACCAGCCAGGTCGACAGGAACGAGCAGCCGCCGCGATATTTGCCTGCGCCGCCGGAGTTGGGAACGATCGACCTGCCGATATAGAGCATCGGCATGTTCTGCTCCCATATCTCGATGTTGCCCATGTCGGATTCCGGATTCCAGCCGACATAGGCGGTGTCGAGCCCATCCTTGATGGCCAACGCGCCGGAGCCGGCGGCGGCGCATTCGAAATGCGCCATGCCGAAGGGCGTGCCGTACTGACTGGTGCCGCCCATCTCGATCATCGGGCTGTTGACCTGGCCGACAAAGGCCTCCTCAACAAAGCCGCGCGCGATAAAGGAGCGCGACAAGAGCCGCTGGAACACGCCATAGGCCGGCAGAAGCAGCGCCCAGGAGGTGGCCGTCGCAACCATCTCGTTGTCAGGATTGGTCCAGGTGCCGTGCGGCAGCTTCAGCTCGGTGGCCATCCAGGCGCCATCATTGACCAGGCCCTCGAAATTCATGTGCTGGGTCAGCGTCACGAACATGCCGCCATCCATGCCGGCCGGCGTGCAGTTCATCGAATGGTAGCCCCAGGGCTGCGTGCCCTCGAAGTCCATGACGATCTTGCCGTCGGTGGTGATCTCCATCTCGATCGGGATGTTGTAGAGCCAGTCGGGATCGCCGAGCGGCTGATAGCCCGGCTTGCCCTTGGTGACGTGGCCGTAGAAGGTGTGGCCGCGATAGATGCCGGGCACGGTGAGCTGGCGCGTGCGGGCGAGCTGAGCTCGGCGGCCCTCCTCGATGAACTCCTTCGACACCTGCATCCAGTAGTCGAGGCCGATCTCGTCGATCAGCGCCTTGACGCTTTCGCGCATGTCGATGCAGGAGGCGACCTTGGCCTTCTCATCCAGCACCCAGTAGATCGGCATGCGGAGATTGCGCTCGCAGCGGATGACGTAGTCGCGCCTGAGCTCGTTATTCTCGCCGACCTTCTCGGCGCAGACGAACAGGCCTTCGGTGAAGCGCTCCTGCGCCAGCGCCACGTCACCGCCCGGCGTGATGCCGCCGGCCTCCAACTCGTGGCAGACGGCGCCCGCCCAGCCAACCAGCTTGCCGGAGTGGAAGATCGGCACCACGTCCATCACGTCCGGCACCTGCACGGTGCCGATGAAAGCGTCGTTGTTGGCGAAGATGTCGCCGTCGCGTATCTGCGGGTTCTCCTCGTAGCCGTTGCGGATCATCCATTTGATGAAGCGGCTCATCGTGTGCACATGCACCATGATGCCGTTGGAGAGCGCGATGGCGTCGCCTTCCGACGTGTAGATGGCGACGACCATCTCGCCGACCTCGCGCACGCCGGGCGAGGCGGAGATGCGACGCGCCATCTCGCGCGCCGACACGCAATAGGCGCGCAGCTTGGTGTGCAGCGTCTCGAACTTCAGCGGGTCCTGGTTGCGCAGCTTGAGCTCGGTGATGCCGTCATAGCAGCCGGTCTCTTCCATCAGCCGTTCGGATTCGAGCAGCCTTTCGCGGATGCGGAGCGCAGAGGCGGGTTTGTCCAGCATGGCGTTCGCCCTTCTCAAGCGTGGGTGTAGTGAAGCAGCGTCCATTCATCGACATGGACGCGATCCTGCGGATGGACGACCAGCGTGGTCGCCGGGTGTTCGATGATCGCCGGGCCGGTGACCTCATGCCCGGGCTGCAGCAAATCCATCTCGTAGAGATCGGCCTTGTGCCAGCGACCGCCGATATAGGCCTCGCGCACGCCCTTATGGGCCGACGCCGGGTCGGATTTGCCGAGCGGTCGCTTGACCAGCATCGGCTTGACCTTGTCGGCGGTAGCGATCAGCCCTAGCTCGGTGATCGAGAAACCGGCTTCGCCATAGCGCGAGACGCGGTGGTTGACCTTGGCGTAGACCGCCTCGAACTCGGCGATGACCTCGCGCATATCGTCGGCCGAACCGACCGCCGAAAGTGGCGCCACCACCTCGACGTCCTCGAGCTGGCCGGTGTAGCGCATCATCAGGAACGGCACGGTCTTGATCTTTGGGAGCGCATGGCCGTCGGCAACCATCTCGTCGACCGCGGCCTTGGTCAGGTCATCCCAGACGGAAGTGACCTTTGCGCCGAAGGCCTGCAATTCGTCGTCGCTGGCGCGCGCGCCAATATCGATCTGCGTCGACACCGAATGCCGGCGCATGAAGTCGGCGGTGGTGCAGCCAAAGGCTGAGAAGGCTGCGGCGAACTGGAAGGTGATGATGTCCTTGAAGCCGATGCCCCTGGAGCAGCCGGCCAAATGCAGCGGTCCGGAGCCACCGTAGGAGAGGAGCGTGAATTCAGATGGGTGAATGCCCTGTCCGGAGATGACGCGACGCAAAGCGTTGTTGGCGTCGGCCTCCAGCATGTCGATCATGCCTTCGGCGGCTTCCTCGACGCCGACGCCGAGCACCCGGGCGCATTTCTCCTCGAAGGCTTTGCGCGCCTTCTCGACCTGAAGCACGACCTTGCCGCCGAGGAAGTAATGCGGGTTCAAACGGCCGAGGATGGCATCGCAATCGGCGATGGTCGGCTCGGTGCCGCCCTTGGCGAAGCAGATCGGGCCGGGATCGGACCCGGCGCTTTCCGGTCCGAGCGAAACCTTCCTGGTCAGCGGGTCGACCTTCAGGATCATGCCGGCGCCGGCGCCGATCGTGTCGAGATGCAGCGTCGGCACGTTGAGCTTGAAGCGGTCCATCAGCGGCTCGTTCTCGATCCGCGTCTGGCCACGGGTGATGACGCCCATGTCGAAGGACGTGCCGCCCATGTCCGAGCAGATCAGCGAGTCGTTGCCGATCAGCTTGCCGACATAGGCCGCGCCCAGGATGCCGCCGATCGGCCCGGAGATCATCGTCTCGTGCAGGCGCGGATGGTCGATGGAGGTCAGGCCGCCGAAGGAGAGCAGCGTCTGCACGCCATATTTGAAGCCGTATTTCTTTGAGACGTCCTCGATGCCCTTCAACTGCTTGCGGCCGCGCGAGGTGGCGTAGGCCTCGATCAGCACCGAGTTCAGCCGCGACTGCTCGCGGATGACCGGACGCACCTCATGGCTGGTGTAGACGAGGATGTCGGCGCCGGCGGCGGCGATCTCCTCGCGACATATCTCGGCGATGCGTTTCTCATGCGCCGGATTGACGTGGGAGAAAACAGTCATGATGCAGATCGCCTCGACCTTGTCAGCGATCAGCTTCCTGGCCGCCGCGTGCACTTCGTGTTCGTAGAGCGGCAGGATGATATCGCCGAACTGGTCGATGCGCTCTGTCACGCCGTGGGTGCGGCGGCGCGGCACCAGCGGATCGGGATGGTGATGGGTGACCGCATGCAGGCGGTCGGCATAGGAATAATCCGCCCAGGCCTGCAGGCCGCGGCCCATCAGGATCATGTCCTCGAGGCCCTTGGTGGTGATCAGCCCGAGCTTGCGGCCGGTGCGCGACAACAGCGTGTTGAGCATGCCGGTGCCGGAGTAGAGCACCACGTTGACGCCCGAAAACAGGTCCTGCAGCGAGATGCCCCAGGCATCGGCCGCGTCCTCTGCCGAGGCGAGGAAGCCCTCGGCCTCGTTCCTCGGCGTGGTCGCCGACTTGCCGATCTTGAAGTGACCGTCCTGATCGACAAGGATCGTATCGGTCATGGTGCCGCCGGCGTCGATCCCAATGACGATTGGATTGGTGGTGATCTGGTCCACGGTCGCTTTCCCTTGCCGAGAATGACCACAGGCTAGATTCCCGGAGCCGGATCGCGCCATATGCCTAAAGACACAATGACCGGGCGGCGCGGTTCGCCGAGAAAAGGGCATGCGCATGGGCAACATCTGGGCGCCGCTGGCCAGGGCGATCGCCGCCACCGGCACCGACCGGCATGTCGACTGCCTGATCGACCTGATCGGCGCCGACATCGCGCATGATCTGGTGACGGTGACGCGCTATTCGGCGACCAGGACCCCGGAATTCGTCAAGCACCGGCGCTTCTCCGATGAGATGGTGCGGCGCTATCTCGACAGTTATTACGTCTTCGACCCTTTCTACGCCTCATGGCGCAGCCAGCGCCGGCTAGGCATCATCCCGCTCAAGGGACTGGCCGACGAGGAAGCGAAGCGCGGCCAGTACATAGCCGGCTTCCTCGCGCAGTCGGAGATCTGCGACGAGGTTGGCATCATGCTTTCCGACGGCGGTGACTGGTGCCTCGGCATCTTCCTTGATCGCTCGACCGTGTCCTTCAGGGACAGCGAGATCGCGCTGCTCACCGAACGGCTGCCGGTGTTCGAGGCGCTGCATGCGCTGGACATCAAGGCGCGCGGCTCAGAATTTTCCCGCACCTCGGCTCCGAGCGGCCCGGGCGCCTCACCGCAGCAGAGGCCCAGAATACCGGAGGGCCTATGGCCCGAACTTTCCTTGCGCGAGCGCGAGTTGGTGCAGCTTATCCTGGCCGGCCATCCGACAGCCAACATCGCCGAGCGGCTCGGCATCACCGTCGGCACGGTGAAGAACCACCGCCGCCGCATCTATGAAAAGCTCGACATCACCACCGAGCGCGAATTGTTCCTGCAGTTCTTCCAGCACGAGAGCTCAGCAAGGTAGCTACTCTCAATCGAGTGCAGCGAATTGCCTCGCCGCACAGCAACCGGGGTGGCTGAAGTTCAAACCCTGACATCGTGGATACGTGGCTAGCGGGTGGTTCGAGCCGGTGCTGTGGCGGAGTCGTTTTACAGGGCTCCTTTTGCTTGTGCCCTCTTGCCGAGATAGAGTTCCTGCATGACCGACGACTGCTTCAACTCCTCGATGCCGCCTGACACCACGATGCGCCCCGAATTCATCAGATAGCCTTGCTCGGCCACCGAAAGCGCCAGCCCGGCGTTCTGCTCGACCAAAAGCACCGCCGCGCGGAATTTCTCGCGCACGTCAACGATGATCCCCTGTAACTCGGACACCAGCAATGGCGACAGTCCGAGCGACGGCTCGTCGAGCAACAGGATGCGCGGTCTGGCCATGAGGCCGCGCGCGATCGCCAGCATCTGCTGCTGACCGCCGCTGAGCGTGCCCGCCTTGGCGCCGCGCTTCTTGGCGAGGATGGTGAAATAGTTCTCCATCAAGGCGATGTCGGCCTCGACCGCATCCCGGTCCTTACGGCAGTAGGCGCCGAGCAAAAGGTTCTCGCGCACGCTCATATCGGCGAACACGTGTCGGCCTTCCGGCACCATGACGACGCCGAGCGTGGCCTTCTCATCAGCGTGAAGTGCGGTGACATCGCGGCCATCGAAGGTCACCGTGCCGCGGCGCGGCTTCACCAGACCGGCGATGGAACGCAGCAGGGTCGTCTTGCCGGCGCCGTTGGGGCCGAGGATAGTGACTATCCCGTTTTGCCCGACCGTAAGCGAGACGTCGCGATTGACCGCGACAGGCCCATAGCCGGTATCGACATGCTCGACGACGAGCAGGCTCATGATGCGACCGCCTTCTTGTCGGGACCGAGATATACCTCGCGCACCTTGGGGTCGGCGAGCACCTCGGCCGGCGGGCCTTCCGCGATCTTGGTGCCGAAGTCGAGCACGATAAGGCGATCGCATAGGTCTGACATCATGTCCATGTCGTGGTCGATGAGGCAGACGCCGATGCCTTGGGGCGGCAGTTGCGCGATGACCGCCGCGAAGGCCTGGGCTTCGCTGTCGTTGAGCCCGGCGCCGGGTTCGTCGAGCAGCAGGAGTTCGGGCGAGACGCCGAGCGCGACGGCCAGGCCCAGACGCCTGAGGCTGCCGAAAGGCAGCGATCCGGCGATCGCCCTGCCGAGCGGCGCCAGGCCGACGAAGTCCAGGATCATCGCGGGCGACGCCCAGCGGCTGCCGCCCCTCCTGCCCTGCTCCCAGGCGATGCGGACATTCTCGTCGACGGTCAGGCCCGGGAAAGACATCGCCTGCTGAAACGTCCGCACCAGCCGCTTTCGCGCGATGCGGTGCGCGCCGATATTGGTGATGTCCTGCCCTTGCCACGATAC
>NZ_RZSA01000610.1:0-4139 GCF_003998075.1 Mesorhizobium sp. M2A.F.Ca.ET.037.01.1.1
CCGCAGGCTTGCCGGGAGTCTGGGCGAAGCGCTGGTGCAGGCGCCGACCACAATGCCCTGGGGCAACCGCTCGCTACTGTTTCGCGATCCCAACGGCAATCTGGTGAACTTCTTCACGCCGGTGACGGAGGCGGCGATAGCGAAGTTTGGCGGGTGAGGGATTGCTATGCCCAGCGCGAAGGAATGAGACGCGGCCGGCTAGCGTGCTTGGCTCTGCGTCAACCGTGCGGTTGACGCCGTGCGCCATCCATCCGATATCCCGCGCAAATCTGTTCCGGGATGTCCATGACTACCGATCTCAAACAACCGGCCGCCGACGCCGCCTGGCAGGACGATGTCCGCGCCGGCGTGCGCCATGTGCGCGACCTTGCCCCGCTGCCGCTCTCGCCGGCCGAGCGCGCCGCCGCGCAGGAGGCCGCCGCGGCCCACAAGGTGCGCGTGCCAAAACCCTATCTCGACCTGATCGACTGGAACGACCCGGACGATCCGATCCGCGCCCAGGTGATCCCTTCGCCCGACGAGCTGGTCGCCGCCGAGGGCGAGCTCGACGACCCGATCGGCGACCATGCCTTCAGCCCGGCGCCCAGGCTGACGCACCGCCATGCCGACCGCGTGCTTCTGTTCCCCACCTATCAATGCGCGGTCTATTGCCGTTTCTGCTTCAGGAAGGAGTCGCTGACCTCGATCGGCCGCGGCTATACGCGGGAAGCCCTGGAGCCGGCGCTGGCCTATATCGCCGGGCATCCCGAAATCCGCGAGGTGATCCTGACCGGCGGTGATCCGCTGTCGCTGCCCGACAAGGCGTTGGCCGAGATCCGCGCCCGCCTGGAGGCGATCCCGCATCTGAGGCTCCTGCGCATCCACACCCGCGTGCCGGTGGCGCTGCCGTCGCGCATCACGCCCGGCCTGGTCGAGGCGCTGCAGGGCCGGCTGATGGTGAGCGTGGTCACGCACTTCAACCACGCGCGGGAAATCACACAGGCCACGGAGGAAGCTTGCCGCGCGATGCGGCAGGCGGGTTTCGTGCTGCTCAACCAGAGCGTTTTGCTGAAAGGCGTCAACGATAAGGTCGAGGTGCTGGAGGAGCTCTGCCGCGAGCTGATGTACCGTCTCGGCGTGAAACCCTATTACCTGCACCACGGCGACCTCGCGCGCGGCATGGCGCACCGTCGCACAACGATCGCCGAGGGCCAGGCGCTGGTGGCGGAACTGCGCCGGCGGCTCTCCGGCATCTGCATCCCGACCTATGTCATCGACCTGCCGGACGGCTGCGGCAAGGTGCCGCTGGCGGCGAGCCATATCGAGGGCCGCGACGGTGACACCTGGCTGATCAGAGGCCAGGACGGCAAGGTGCGGGAATACAAGGAAGTGGTTGGCCAGGACTGACGCCGTATCTGTCTTGCCGGCGTCCGGCGACGGCGCTTGCCCGCCCGACTTTGGCCCCCATTGCGCAGCAGAAGGAACTCCATCTCGCGCCCCGCATTCTATGAGCGGGGACTGAAGGAGCGCCGCGTGAAGGCTTTGTTGGGAATTGCCGGTGGGTTCGTGCTGACCTTGGCCGTGTTCGCCAGCGGGCTTGCCTTCGCCACCTGGATGCTGGCCGCCAAGCCGGTGCGCCAGGCAACCCCCACGATCGGCGTTTCCGAGCTCTGGACGAAGGACGCGCAGCCGGTCGATCCGCAGAAGCAGAATCTCGAGCGCATTCCCGCCCAGCAGGCCGCGCCCGCCAAGGCGGGCGGCGAGCCGACCCCGGGCGAACCAGCCAAGGCGGCTGGCGCCACCCAGCTCGCGGCGCCGGCGGCGACCGCACAGCCGAAGCTGCAGCCATTGCCGGACGTTTCCGCTCCCATCCAGCCCGCGCCGGCCGCCAACGCGGCCCAGCAGCCGACGCCGGCCGATCAGCAGGCTCAGCAACAATTGCCCGTCGCCCATCTGCAATGGTGCGCGACGCGCTACCGCAGCTACCGCCCGGACGAAAACAGCTACCGTTCCTACAGGGGCGAGCTGCGCCCCTGCATCTCGCCCTATTACGATCCCGGCGACCGCACCGCCTCGACCGGCCAAAGCGATCAGACCAGCGATCAGGGCGCGAACGACCGGCAGGCCGCCACGGCCGGCGACGGGATCAACGAGACGAGCGACGACCAGGCCGAGATGCAGGGCTATGCCCCGTTCGGCGACGGCTACGCCACAACCTATGGCGGCCCGCCGGAGGAGATCTCGCCGGAGGCGGAGGCCGCCCAGGCCTCCAGCCGGCCGGTCTCGGCCGACCATATCGACTATTGCTTCAGCCGCTACCGCTCCTACGATCCGCGCGACAACACCTACCAACCCTTCGACGGCGGCCCGCGCCGCCAGTGCGAGTAGGGCCAACGCTTTTCCTCGCCTCCGCCAGCGGCGGGGGGGCCGAACGACGGGCGAGACCCGTGGCCGGAACGGTGGCCGCGAAGCGGCCGGAGAGGGGGCCTGCGGCGCCGGCGGGCTCGCTCAGCATCCTTACGTCGGCGCTCCCCCTCTCCGTTTCGGCTTCGCCGAGCCACCTCTCCCCCGATCGACGGGGTAGAGGAAGGCGCCAAGCTTTTTGCCGTCAACGCTCGTCCAGCAACGCTCCCCTCCTTTCCCTCCGGAGGAGGGGAAAGGTGGCGCTGCGAAGCAGCGACGGATTGGGGGAACCACCTGGCAATCGAGCCGAGGCCTGATCAGTCACGCCCGTCACAGAAGATGTGTGCATCCCCTGGCCACATTCGTGGGGGCCAAGAAAAGAGGGCAGCGCCGCGTTCCGCCACACCCCTCTGTCCTGATTGCTTTCGAGCGACGAAAGCCGGCAGGCCAGAGGGGGCGCTCTCCCGCCCGCATCTCAAGGCTAGCCCACCGATCTCACCCCACGACCTTCCCCGGATTCATCACATGACCCGGATCGATCAGCGCCTTGATCGCCTTCGCCAAATCCCGCTTCACTGGGTCGGCGTAGCGCTCATACGCCTCGCGCTTCTCCAGCCCGACGCCATGCTCGGCCGAGAACGAGCCGCCGGCTTCGCGCAGGCCCTGGTAAAGCACGTCCTCGATCGCCGCGTGCCGCTCATGCGGAAGCGGGCCGTCGCAATTGATCGAGATGTGCAGATTGCCGTCGGCGAGATGGCCGTAGACATAGGGCGCGTAGGCGGCGTCGATCCGCTTCAGCCCGGCCTCGATGCGCGCCACATAGGCGTCCAGCGCGCCGCCCGGCACCGACACGTCGAAGGAGGGCGCCATCGGGTGCGCGCGCTCGATCTCAACTGTCTCCTCGCGCAGCCGCCACATCTGGGCGGCTTGCGCCTCGGAGCTCGCGACCAGCCCGTCGATGATGCCGGCCTCTTCCCAGATCGCCGCCAGCCCGTCCTCAAACACCCCTCTGGCCGCCTCGACACTGTCCGCGCTGAGCCCCAGCACCAGTAGGCAGGGCGCATCGAGCGGCAGCTGCCCGGGCGCATAGCCCAGCCCCCGCTGCATCAGCGAGGCGAAATTGCGCCACAGGATCTCGGCGGCGCTGAGCCGCGCGCTGGTCGAGCCCAGAAAATGCCGCACGATGCGCTGGGCGCTTGCCGCATCCGGCACGCCGACCAGCGCCGTGGCGCTGGCGCCTGCCACCGGGTCGAGCCGCACCGCCACGCGCGTGACCATCCCAAGCGTGCCCTCCGCGCCAATGAAGAGATGTTTTAGATCATAGCCGGCGCTGGTCTTGAGCACCCTTGTGAGGTCGGAAAACACCCGCCCGTCCGGCAACACGGCTTCAAGGCCGAGCACGCGGTGGCGCATCGTGCCGTTGCGAAACGCCATGATGCCGCCGGCATTGGTGGAAACCATGCCGCCGATCGTGGCGCTGCCGCGCGCCGCAAGATCGATGCCCGGGTCGAGCCCATGCGCCGCCGCCGCCTCCCGCAGCCCCCAGCGTCACCCCCGCCTGCACGATCGCCACCCGCGCGAACGGATCGATCTCCTCGATTTGGGCAAGCCCGCCGAGATCGCAGATGATCTGCCCTTGGGAAGTCGCTGCCCCGCCCGCCAGCCCCGTGCGCCCGCCTTGGGCGACAAGGCTGATGCCACGCTCCGCGCAAAACCGCACCAGCGCCGCGACGCCCTCGACATCACGCGGCCGCACC
>NZ_RZSA01000611.1:0-4129 GCF_003998075.1 Mesorhizobium sp. M2A.F.Ca.ET.037.01.1.1
GTCTCAAGCCGGTCGAGCAAGTTAAGGCGAACCTCGCATTCCGTCGCGTACGACCCCCTCAAAGCTTCTTGGCCAGAGGTTAATCTCTTCAAACACCGCGACCGGGTCAGGCGCGCGCTCCAAAAGCGCTTTGGCGATTGGCCGCCATTCCAGCGCGGCCGTACCATCGTAGCGGGTGAAAAGCTCGGCGACGGCAGCAGCAAAGGGATAGCGAGGTTCCGGGTCGGCCGCACACCATTCTAAAATGACATGATCTGGAACCTCACTAACCGGATTTGGATGGCCGTGCATCACATCCTGAACGATATCAATGCTGTTCCGGCGATCCTGCTCGTTACCCGCAACGAGCTCGTCCAGCATGATTACAGGTTGGATCTTGAATAGGGCTTGCAAAAGGTCGTTGTGGTCCCAGGCGTAAACCTCGTCCTTCTCAATGGCCGCTTTCAAGTCGCGCCATATCTTGCGTGCAACGGGAGCGCCTTCTGGCCCGTTCAAGCAGCTCTTTGCGATACCGCCCAGTGTGTGGTCACTGTGATCAATTCGCCTGGGATCTGGCTCGAATGAATGCCGGCTAAGAAGAATGCGCCCAGCCTCAAGTGTTTCAGCTTTTGGCTTCCGTCCCGCGCTGCCGTCCGAATGTAGGCGCATCATGACGATTTGCAGGGCGATGGGATAGCCGTCGGGTTTCGCAGCAATCGCAACCACTAGGTCACGAAATGCAGGTCCCGGAATTGGATCGCAAACGCGCCCGCCAACCAGAACGAAGAAGTCGTGGGCAGTGACCTTGCCAAGCTCTAAGGCGCGATGGAAGCGGCCAACACCTACCTCATCGATCGTGACGCTCGCCTGAAGATCGACCAGCCATTTGCCGAGAACGGCATCATCTACGGCTTCATCAAGGAATGCCTGTGTTGCCGTGGCTTCCTTTGTTTGAAGCCCATTGAGGAAGCCACGCAACAGTTGCACATTTGGCTGTTGGGCTGAGGCCACTTGGGCGGCCAATCGCTTCCACATGACGCGCGGCTCGTCCGCGCCCAGGGCAAGTCCCTGCCCAAATTCGAAAAGCCGCCCATGGCCGCCGATGAGTTCCGGAAGGACTGTAGCGAGAGCTTTTTCGTCGGCTGCGGCTTCTTTTCCAAATTCCACAACAGCCTCGGCGACGCGCTTCAAGCGCTCGGCAATGTCCATTTCGTCATCATCCTCGAAGTCATCAAGGCTGCCTCCTCTTTCTCCGAGCACGATTCCCCGTACGCTATCGATCAAATCCTTCGGTCTTAAAAATTCCTCCAGTTCGGTAAGGCGTTGCAGTGCCCGGGCATCCAGCATTTTCGCGCTGTATCGCCGGGTTTGCCGTGTTGCGATCCAACCCTCGCGCCAAAAACCGTCCTTGGCAATTGCCCTGGAGATGCGCTCCAGCGCGTAGTACTGGCCCGCATTCGCCCAGAGGCCTCGAAATTTGCGGGCGATGCTTTTCTGAACCCGTACTCTGACTTTGCTGTCATGTAGCGCGAAGGGTTCCGCTGTCTTGAGCACATCGCCGAACCACTGATCGTACTCGGCTTTACTCTTTGGATGGTAGCCATAGTCCCGCGACCGCGCGCCGAACTCAAAACTGGAATAGGGCCTGAAGTGCTCGGTTGTCATCATGGCTTCCAACGCCTTGACGCCGAGATGGCATTCAACCGGCATGTCTGATTTTAGAAATTCTGTCGCTACTTCGAGGCGCATCGACAACGGTGCGTGGGTCGCGGAAAAAGCGACGTAGAAGAGAGGCGCGATTGCCTTCTCGGCATCGCTGTCGACCACCACACCATGCATGCCCGCGAACTTGCACAACAATGCCACGGAACGTTTGAACAATTCAGCGTCATAGGCGAGCGCATGCAACAGCCGGATAAGAGGTGCGCCGGCCAGTAGCGCATCCACGTCTGTATTGGCGAAGCTATTCTCAAGCGCGGAAAGTGTTGCTCGAGGCTGTACCGGCGCGACATTTTCGAGCATCGCGTGGCCAAGCGGGTTTAGGTTCGACACATCGAAGAGAAGGCCGCCCGGTGCAAGCCAGCCTTTGGCGATGGCCTGGGCCTCCTTGCTGCTGTCGAGATAGCCAAGGCGGCGCGAGAAAGAGCGCAACAGGCGCTCTGACGTCCCATTCACAATCGCGGCTTCTATAATGGAATAGGGGATATTCTGAAGAGCCAGTTCCGCAAGTCGGTTTGCGATAGCGTGGGGCAAGATCGCGCGCCATTCCCCACGCTTTTGCAAAAGATCCCGCCGCTTCAGTTCAGCGGCTGCGGTGAACACCTCCTGGGCGGTCTTTCCGATCAACCCGCCGAGCACGGGCAGTTCCGCATTCTCGCCCGTCAGGTCTTCCCCTTGAAATGAGTAAACCAACGAACAGGCTTCCGCGATTTGCAACAGCCCCGCATCGTGCTCGTGGCGTTGCTGGAAGAGACGCTTGAACAATTCGGTGTGGGTGAGCCCAGAGACCGTCTCGGTTTTCTTTACGGTGCCGGCAAGCGCAAGTGCTATCCGCGCGTTGCCGCCTGAGAACTCGGCAATCCTGCGGCTGTCGAGCTGTGATAAGTCCGGGAAGCGACCCGCCACCAATTTTGCGATCAGAGGCACCGACGATGTTTCCAGCGAGAAAACGTCTGTGCCTTCTGGCTGATCCTCGCGGATGTCATATTCTACGGTGATGGCGCTGACCGCTGAGCCCGAGGCACGCACCACCTCCGATAGGTGCCGGTGCGTTTCCGGAGGGCAGTTGTCAATCACCAAAATCGCGCGCGTGCCGGCCGCGGTCAGCTCAGAGGCAAGAACCTTTGGCTGTGGATCAGGCCCATCGGCAACGTCGGTATAAAAGGCGAGGCAAGGGTCCAGCGCGTTCGCGCCCACAGTATTGTCAAACAAGGCTTCGACCAGCCGTGTCTTGCCAACACCTGAGAGGCCAACAAGACGAACAACCTGACCTGGTTTTCGCAGCGCATCTCGCATGCGGTTGATGCCATCTACGGCCGACAGGCCTTCACCATCGTCTTTGTTGCCCGTCTTGATGCGTGCCTCGTCATCAAGAAGATAGCGTTTATCCGCGCCCGCCGGCACGCTTGACCAGTCCCCGTAAGACTTCCACCCGGGGATGGGCCTTCTAACCCGGGAACGAACCCACGCAATCAGCCCCGGATTGGCACGCACCCAGCTCGCGATACGATTGCGGTCATAGAAGTCGAGATGCAGCTTTTCGGCGTCAGCAATGCTGTTTACCGCTTCCGCCATCGCCGCTCGGCGATTGTTAAGCGCTGAATCGGCGGTGGATCCACTTGAGCTTACGATGATGTAGGCGCCATCCGCGGCAGCCAGTTCCTCAATCACCGGACGAATGACGCCATTCGGCCTCATTTCCTTCGGAATCTCCGATCGGGGCATGTCAGGCTTCTTCACCTGAAAGCCGGTTGCGGCCCTTGGTATGAAGCCCTCGATCTTGCTTCCTGCGGGCAGCGCCACACGCACATCAACGCCGCCGTCTTTGGCGGTTTGGTCGCCGCCCCAAGTCGCCGCAGAGACAGGGAGATTCGCGCGCTGGAGCGTGGCCTCGCAGAGACGGCCGATTAGCGACCGCAAATTTTCATCGTTCAGTGCAGCAATATCGTCGCGGGTGATCTCGAACATTAGCCGAAATTGGGGGGGACTTGAGTAAACGTCAAATTACGTGTTCAAGTTCACGTGGGTTTCCACAAGAGAGACTGTGAGGAACGAAGAGTCCAAATCTCATATTGCGGATCTAGTTCCGCCAAGGCGAGCAGATTGGGTTTGCCTTAGCCACAGCGCTTCGTTCGCAGATCAGTCGGCCAAGCGATGCGCCGCTGGAAGCAGGGAGTGCGATCGCGTTCCGTCCTGCTACAACACGACGTTTCGTTGAACCGTCATCCTAATTTCATCATTTGTCACACCAGAATCTCCTTCGAAAGCGGTTTCCACTTTTGGGGTCCTGCTTCAGCCTGAACGCGCGGCCGCTGCCGGCTGCAGCATCAGGATGCTGCCGCCCCGGACATTTTCGACCTTGGCGGTTGACGCGTCTTCCTTGACGCCGTCATCGGCCGCCGGAACACCCGTGAGCTCGCTGAACGCCTCG
>NZ_RZSA01000612.1:0-4122 GCF_003998075.1 Mesorhizobium sp. M2A.F.Ca.ET.037.01.1.1
AGCCGGCCCTGCGCCCCATCCGCCGCTTCATGCCCGATCTTGGCGGCATCGACATTTCGCCGATCATCCTGCTGCTGATCCTTTTCTTCATCCGCCAGTTCCTGGTCACCACGGTTTGGTCCTGGGTCGTGGCCGGCGGCTGATGAGCACGCCGTTTCGGCTGCGCGACAACGGCATCGACCTCTTCGTGCGGCTGACGCCGAAAGCGGCGCTTGACCGGATCGACGGCATCGAGACCGCCGCCGACGGGCGCAGTCACCTCAAAGCCCGCGTGCGCGCCGTGCCGGAAAACGGCGCCGCCAATCAAGCGCTGGAGCGGATGATGGCCAAGGCGCTGGGTGTGCGGGTGTCGGCCGTTTCCGTAGTCGCCGGCGGTACATCGCGGCTAAAGACGCTGCGGGTTGTGGCGGATGCGGCTGAGTTGGTGGAGCGACTTGAGACGCTCAGCAAATAACGCTGGCGACGCCCCCTCATCCGGCCGTTACGCGGCCACCTTCTCCCCGGCGGGGAGAAGAGCTTGGCGCCGGCGCCGACCTGCTCCTCTCCCCTTGGGGAGAGGTCGCATTGCCCCGAATTGCTCTTCGCAATTCGGTCGGCAATCCGGGTGAGGGTGAGTCTTCAAAACCACTCAATCCCCCAGCGGCAGCTTCGGATCGTCCACCTTCAGCGTGTTCACGCTCTGCTTGATGCGCCGCAGATTCTCCAGCACTTTCGGTCCGCGCGATTCCGCCACCGTGGTGGCGATCATGTCGACGATCGCCAGGAGCGCGTAGCGCGACGAGGTCGGCTTGTAGATGTTGCCGTCCTCGACCGACTGCAAAAGGATCACCGTGCCGGCGACCTTGGCCAGGGCCGAGTCCGGCGCGGTGATGGCGACGGTGGCAGCGCCATATTGCTGTGCCACCTCGACCGCCTCGATCACCGAGCGCGCATAGCCCGAGACGGAGAAGGCGAGCAGCGTCGTCTCCGGGGTCGCGACGGCGGCATACATGCGCTGCAGCTGGCCGTCGGTCTGGGCGAGCGCCGAGAGGCCCAACCGGAACAGCCGGTTCTGCATCTCCGTCGCCATCATCGAGGAAATGCCGCCGGAGCCGATGCAGAGCACGTTGCCGGAACTTGCAATCCGGGCGGCAACATCCATCAGCGTCGTCATATCGAGGTTTTCGCTGGCGCGCTGGATGGCGGCAATCGCCGCCTCGGTGATGGCCGAGGCGATGCGCTGCTCGCGCGCGTCGCGGCTGAGCGGCTCCGGCGACAGATACTGGCCGCCGATGGCGATGGCCTGCGCTAGGTAGAACTTGAAATCGCGAAGCCCCTCGCAGCCGAGATTGCGGCAGAAGCGGGTAACGGTCGGCTCGCTGACGGCGACGCGCGCGGCGATCTCCGAGATGGCCGCCTTCGACGCGAAATCAAGGTCGGAAAGCACCAACCCCGCCAGCCGTCGGTCCGATTTGGTGCCGTCCTGCGACATCAGTTGCAGGCGGGTGATGATGTCGGCCGGGCTCTTCATCATCTTCTCACAGCGGCAGGCCGGTTGCCTTGTCAAAAAGGTGGATGTTGCGCGGGTCGACACGCACCGGCAGCCGGTCGCCCGGCTTCACCTGCAGCCGGTCGCGGAACACAGCGCGTACCGTGTCGTCGCCGACCGAACCGTAGACATGCGTTTCCGAACCGGTCGGCTCGACGACATCGACCTTGATGGCGATAGCATCATCGCCGGCGCCGACCATGAAATGCTCTGGGCGGATACCGGCTTCAACCGTGTCGCCGCCGGAAGCCGCGTTGCCCGAGAGCGCCAGGCGGCCGCCGCCGCTGGTCTCGAACCAAGACTGAGCTCCGGCCGTCTTCAGCGCGCCAGAGACAAAGCTCATCGACGGCGAGCCGATGAAGCCGGCGACGAATTTGTTGGCAGGCCGGTCGTAAAGCTCCAGCGGCTGGCCGACCTGCTGGATGCGGCCGCGGTCCATCACCACGATGCGGTCGGCCATGGTCATGGCCTCAATCTGGTCGTGGGTGACGTAGACGATCGTCGATTTCAGCCGCTGGTGCAGCGCCTTGATCTCGGTGCGCATCTGCACGCGCAGTTGCGCGTCGAGATTGGAGAGCGGCTCGTCGAACAGGAACACCGAAGGCTCGCGCACGATGGCGCGGCCCATGGCGACACGCTGGCGCTGGCCACCCGAAAGCTGCCGCGGATAGCGGTCGAGATAGGAGAAGAGGTTGAGCACGCTGGAAGCCTTCTTCACCTTGTCGTCGATCGCGGCGCGGTTCTCGCCGCGGATTTTTGGGCCAAAGCCGATATTTTCCGAGGCCTTCAGATGCGGAAACAGCGCGTAGGACTGGAACACCATGGCGATATTGCGCTTCTGCGGCGGCAGGTCGTTGGCGCGCGTGCCGCCAATGACGAGATCGCCGGCGGTGATCGTTTCCAGCCCCGCCAGCATACGCAAAAGCGTGGACTTGCCGCAGCCGGACGGCCCGACCAGCACGACGAACTCGCCGGTTTTGATGTCGAGGTTGATGTCTTCGAGGATCTTGTGCTGGCCAAAGGACTTCGACAGGTTGCGGAACTGGACGTCGGTCATGGTCACGCTCCCAATATGTCGTCGATGAAAGGCAGGTAGCCGGCTGTCAGGCCGGCATCAACAGGCACCACGGCGCCTGTTATGCCGGAAGCGCGCTCGGAGGCAAGGAAGGCGACAGCTTCGGCCACTTCCCGTGCATTGACGATGCGGCCCAGCGGATAGAGCCGCTTCAGCCGCCCGAGGATCTCCGGATCCTTGGCCAGGCGATGGTCCCAGGCGGCGGTGCGGATCGATCCCGGGCACACGACATTGGCGCGCAACCCGCTGCGGCCGAGCTCGACGGCGACCGATTTGGCATAGGCGTTGATGCCGGCCTTGGCCGCCGCATAGGCCGGATTGCCGAAATGCGCGATAGCGTTGACCGAAGAGATGAAGACGACGCTGCCCGAACCGCGCCCAGCCATCGCCTTGATCAGCGGATCGGCGAAACTCATCACGCCGGTCAAATTGAGGTCGAGCTCCTGCTCGATCTTGTCAGCCGTCAGCGCCGCCAGTGTCTCGGCGCGCGTCCAGCCGGCATTGTTGATTAGGATGTCGGGAACGCCGTCTTGGTCGAGCAGCGCCGGGATCGCGGCTTCGATCGACGCCCGGTCGAGCAAGTTGAAGACGTGGCGGGAAGCGATATGCGGGCTGACCAATGCCTCCGCCGACTGGTCGCAGCCGACGATGCGCGCGCCGCGTTCGGCCATGAGCTCGACGATCGCCGAGCCGAGGCCGCCGCCGGCTCCGGTGACGACGACGGTCTTGCCTTCGAACTCGGCTGTCGAACCCACGCTGCGCCCTCCTCCACCCCTCATTTTGAGCCAATAAGCTAAACAAGCAAATGTAATTAAGCAACATGATAATCCGCTTGCGCAGCGCCAAATCATGGATAATGTAGGAAAGTAACATAAATCCTGTGCTCACAAGAGGCAGGCGCCAACGTGCATCAATGGGAGAATTCAGATGAGCCTTGCAAAATGGACTGTCGGCCTGCTGGCCGGAATGAGCATGCTAGCCCTGGCAGCACCAGCCGATGCGGGCGAGGTGCGCGTCACCGTCGCCGAATACAGCGCCAAGACCGGCCCCTATTTCGAAGCGGTGAAGAAGGAATTCGAGGCGGCCAATCCCGGCATCACCATCAAGTATGAAGTGGTGCCGTGGGATGTGCTGCTGCAGAAGCTCACCACCGACATCACCGCCGGCACCAACGCGGATCTCTCGATCATCGGCACCCGCTGGCTGATCGACTTCGTCCAGCAGGATGTCGCCGAGCCGCTCGACAGCTACATCAAGCCCGAGTTCAAGGACCGCTTTATCGACACATTCCTGCAGCCCTCCATCATGAATGGCCACACCTATGGCCTGCCGATCGCAGCTTCCGCGCGCGCCATGTATTACAACAAGGAGCTGTTTGAGAAGGCCGGCATCGCCAAGCCGCCGGCGACCTGGACCGAGCTGCAGGAGGACGCGCGCAAGATCAAGGCGGTCGGCGCCTTCGGCTTCGGCTTGCAAGGCAAGGAGATCGAGACCGACGTCTATTACTACTATGCGATGT
>NZ_RZSA01000613.1:0-4115 GCF_003998075.1 Mesorhizobium sp. M2A.F.Ca.ET.037.01.1.1
GCGCTGATCGGGCGGCAGCTGCGCGAACTGCTGCGAGAGTTCGCCTTCGGCGAGCTGAAGATCGGCCTCGGTCAGCTTCTCGCCATTGATGGTGGCGACCACGGCATTGGGATCGACCGGCGCGGCGGGAGCGGTGGCAGGCGCGGTGGCATCCGCGGGCTTGGTCTCCTGCGCCATCAGCGGCGACAGGCTAAGAGCCGAGAGCCCGAAGGCCAGACCGAGGCTGGCGAGCGAGGCGCGGCGGAACGACAGGGGCATCAAGATAACTCCAATGGGATTGCCAATGAGGATCGCGTGAGCGGAAGGGTTCCAGATCAGTCGAATTGTGGCGGAATTTGGCGCTGCCCATAGGGCTAACGCGGCGTTGACATCGATTGAGCCCCCTCTTATCTGTCCAACGACTTGGCGTCCAGAACCGTTTTCCGGGCGCTTTTTGCGTTTGTCCGCATTCACGCGGATTTGATGGGCCCGCCAGGCGCCTGTCGCAAACGGCCAAAATTGCTATCGAAAGGACCATTGGATGGTCAGTCTCGGCGGTCTCGCCCGTAAGGTTTTCGGTTCTTCCAACGACCGGCGCGTCAAGTCGACCCGACCTAGGGTCGAGGCCATCAACGCCATGGAAAACGAGATGCGGGCGCTTTCCGACGCCGAGCTTGCCGGGCGCACGGAGAAATTCCGCCAGGATCTCGCTAACGGCGCTTCGCTCGACGACCTGCTGGTCCCGGCCTTCGCCACGGTGCGCGAGGCGGCCCGCCGCGTGCTCGGCATGCGGCCTTTCGACGTCCAGTTGATCGGCGGCATGGTGCTGCACAATGGCGGCATCGCCGAGATGCGCACCGGCGAGGGCAAGACCCTGGTCGCCACCTTGCCGGTCTATCTCAACGCGCTCGCCGGCAAGGGCGTGCATGTCGTCACCGTCAACGACTACCTCGCCAAGCGCGACGCCGAATGGATGGGCCGCGTCTACAAATTCCTCGGCCTGACCGTCGGCATCATCGTCCACGGCCTTTCCGACGACGAGCGCCGCGAGGCCTACGCCTGCGACGTCACCTACGCCACCAACAACGAGCTCGGCTTCGACTATCTGCGCGACAATATGAAGTATGAGCGCTCGCAGATGGTGCAGCGCGGCCACTCCTACGCCATCGTCGACGAGGTCGATTCCATCCTGGTGGACGAGGCGCGCACGCCGCTGATCATTTCCGGTCCGCTTGAGGACCGCTCGGAAATGTACAACACCATCGACGCCTTCATGCTGAAGCTCGGCCCGGCCGACTACGAGGTCGACGAGAAGCAGAAGACGACGATCTTCACCGAGGAAGGAACCGAGAAGCTCGAAAACATGCTGACAGCGGCGGGCTTGCTCAAAGGGGAGTCGCTCTATGACGTCGAGAATGTCGCCATCGTCCACCACGTCAACAACGCGCTGAAGGCGCATCTGCTCTTCCAGAAGGATCGCGATTACATCGTGCGCAACGGCGAGATCGTCATCATCGACGAGTTCACCGGCCGCATGATGCCAGGACGCCGCTATTCGGAAGGCCTGCACCAGGCGCTCGAGGCCAAGGAGCATGTGCAGATCCAGCCGGAGAACCAGACGCTGGCCTCCGTCACCTTCCAGAACTATTTCCGCCTCTACAAGAAGCTCGCCGGCATGACCGGCACGGCGCTGACCGAGGCCGAGGAATTCGCCAACATCTACAATCTCGAAGTCACCGAGATCCCGACCAACCTGCCGGTCGCCCGCAAGGACGAGGACGACGAGGTCTACCGTACGGTCGACGAGAAATACAAGGCGATCGTCAAGGAAATCAAGGACGCGCGCGACCGCGGCCAGCCGATCCTGGTCGGCACCACCTCGATCGAGAAATCCGAGCAACTGGCCGAGCGCCTGCGCAAGGAAGGCATCAAGGACTTCGAAGTGCTGAACGCTCGCCACCATGAGCGCGAGGCGTCCATCGTCGCCCAGGCCGGCAAGCCCGGCGCCATCACCATCGCCACCAACATGGCCGGCCGCGGCACCGACATCAAGCTCGGCGGCAATGCCGAGATGCGCATCGCCGAGGAGCTTGGCGACATGCCGGCCGGCCCCGAGCGCGAGGCGCGGGAAAAGGCCATCATCGACGATGTCGAACGCCTGAAGGAAAAGGCGCTGGCCGCCGGCGGCCTTTACGTTCTGGCCACCGAGCGCCACGAATCGCGCCGCATCGACAACCAGTTGCGCGGCCGCTCCGGCCGTCAGGGCGATCCGGGCCGCTCGAAATTCTTCCTGTCGCTGCAGGATGACCTGATGCGCATCTTCGGCTCCGAGCGCATGGACGGCATGCTGCAGAAGCTCGGCCTCAAGGAAGACGAGGCGATCATCCATCCCTGGATCAACAAGGCGCTGGAGAAGGCGCAGAAGAAGGTCGAGGCGCGCAACTTCGACATCCGCAAGAATCTGTTGAAGTATGACGACGTCTCGAACGACCAGCGCAAGGTGGTGTTCGAGCAGCGCATCGAGCTGATGGACGGCGAAGGCCTGTCGGAGACGATCACCGAGATGCGTGAAGGCGTCATCGAGGAGATCGTCGCCAAGAACATCCCCGAAAACGCCTATGCCGAGCAATGGAACGTCGCCGGCCTCAAGGAAGAGGTGGGGCAATACCTCAACCTCGACCTGCCGATCGAGGAATGGGTCAAGGAAGAGGGCATCGCCGAGGACGACATCCGCGAGCGCATCACGGCCGCGGCCGATGCCGCCGCCAAGGAGCGCGCCGATCGCTTCGGCCCCGACGTGATGAATTATGTCGAGCGTTCGGTGGTGTTGCAGACGCTCGATCATCTGTGGCGCGAGCATATCGTCAATCTCGATCATCTGCGCTCGGTCGTCGGCTTCCGCGGCTACGCCCAGCGCGACCCGCTGCAGGAATACAAGGGCGAAGCCTTCGAGCTGTTCCAGGGCATGCTGGGCAATTTGCGCCAAGCCGTCACCGCGCAGCTGATGCGCGTCGAGCTGGTGCGCGAGGCTGCGGACGCGCCGCCGCCCGAGGCGCCCGAGATGTTCGGCAGCCATATCGACGGCTCCACCGGCGAGGACGATTTCCAGGGCGGCGAAACCGCGCTTCTCCTGCGCCAGGATTCGAATACCGTTGTCGCTCCGGAAAACCGCGACCCGAAGAACCCCGCGACCTGGGGCAAGGTCGGCCGCAACGAAGCCTGCCCCTGCGGCTCCGGCAAGAAATACAAGCACTGCCACGGCGCCTTCGCCTGACGCAGTCTTCCTTCTCCCCGTCACTATACGGGGAGAAGGTGCCCGAAGGGCGGATGAGGGGCAGCGCCGCCATTCCGCGATCCCGGTAGAACGCCGAGTCAGGCTTCCCTAGCAACTAATTCCCCAGCACAGGGATTTTGACCGGTCGGCTCCCTCTGCGTCGGCAGGCGGCATGCCTTGGAGATTGGCCGAAACGCCCATCGCGATCGTCATTCCAGGGCGAAGCAGGAGCGAAGCTCCGTCGCGAAGACCCTGGAATCCATGCCGTTATCTTCGCCTCGACGTGCAACGGAGCAGAACTCTGCGCCGCAGCAGCAACGCTTCCAAGTCACGGAATGGATTCTATGGTCTGCGCGCGTCGCTTCGCTCCTTGCTCCGCCATAGAATGACGCGGTTGGGGCGGCTTCAACCAATCTCCGGCGTTGCGCTGATTTCACGGAAATGAACGGAGAATCTTGCACCAAGACAAACGGCAACTTTTCAAAATCCTTGTGTCGGGGAACGCACCAACCTTACACCAGCCCCGACGCGCGCGCCGCGGCCGCTGCTTCGCCGCGCGAGACGGCTTCCAGTTTCCCGAGCACCGCCGAAACGTGGTGATCGACCGTCTTCGGCGAGATCGCCATATGCGCGGCGATCTTCTTGTTGGAGAAGCCTCGTTCGATCAACTGCAGGACCTCCATCTGGCGCTGCGTAAGGCCGGCCTGGTTGGCGCGCGTCGCCTGCCTTGGACCTCTGGCAATACGGCCCACGCCGCTCTGCCGCAGCAGGCCGCGCACATGCTGCGCTACTGGTCTTGCGCCGAGCGCCTCGAAAATATCCAGCGCTTCACGCTGCGCGGCCTCGTCGCCCTGCAGCAAGG
>NZ_RZSA01000614.1:0-4111 GCF_003998075.1 Mesorhizobium sp. M2A.F.Ca.ET.037.01.1.1
GTAATCAGGCTGCAGCTTGAAAACGAACGGCCCGCCGAAAGGCGGGCCGCTTGTTTATGTCGCTGTCTCCAGCTTCGGAAAATGCTCAAGTAGCACTCCGCAGAGATCTTGGCCGGTCGGCTCCGTTTGCATTGGCAGGTGGCATGCCTTGGAGATTGGCCGAAACGCCCATCGCGATCGTCATTCCAGTCTAATCATCCGACATGGGACTGGCCGGCCAGGGCAGCCGATGGCGCAGCTCTTCGACCAGGACCCGCTCATTCTCCGAATAGTCGATCGGAACGACGACGAGATTGACGCCGCCCGCGGCGAAGGCCTGCTCAAGGGCCGGTCTCAGCTCGGCAATGGCGCCTACCCTGGTGCCCTTGGCGCCATAGGCTTCGGCATAGCGGACGAAATCGGGATTCGCGAAGGTCATGCCGAAATCGGGAAAGTCGTCGACCGCCTGCTTCCAGCGGATCATGCCGTAGGCATGGTCCTCAATGATCAGGACCACGAGGTTGAGCTTCAGCCTGACGGCGGTTTCCAGCTCCTGGCTGTTCATCATGAAGCCACCATCGCCGCAAATCGCCATGACGCGGCGTTCTGGAAAAAGCATCGCCGCCATCATCGCCGACGGCAGGCCGGCACCCATCGTGGCCAACGCATTGTCGAGCAGCAGCGTGTTGGCGACGCGCGTGCGGTAGTTGCGCGCGAACCAGATCTTGTACATGCCGTTGTCGAGCGCCAGGATGCCGTCGGCCGGCATCACCGCGCGCACGTCGTGCACCAGGCGCTGCGGCGTGAAGCGGTCCTCGCTGTCGCGCGCCGCGATGCGGTTCAATATCCCCTCGCGCAGCGGCAGCAGTGCCTGTGCGTTGGGAATGTTGCCTTCCAGGCGGTCGGCCAGCAGCCTGAGCGACGCGCCGATATCGCCGATCACCTCGGTTTGCGGGAAATAGACCTGCTCGACAGTGGCCGGCTGGTAGCCGACATGAATGACCTTGGGACCGTCGGCGCCCATGATGAAGGGTGGCTTCTCGACCGTGTCGTGGCCGATCGTGATGATGAGATCCGCCCGCTCGATCGCCTCATGCACATAGTCGCGCTCGGACAGGGCGGCTGTGCCCATATAGAGCTCGGTCCCACCCGGCACCGTGCCCTTGCCCATCTGGGTGGTGAAATAGGGAATGCCGGTCCGCAGGACGAACTGGGCGAGGTCCGAGGTCGAGCGCGGCCGCGAGGCGGCGGCGCCCATCATCGCCAGCGGCCGCTCGGCCTCGATGATCATACGCGCGGCGCGGTCGAGCGCAAGCGGGCTCGCCAGCGGCAGCTCGACCGGGTGCGGCGGAATCGGTGCCACCGCGTCGCATTCCTCGGCGGCGATGTCTTCCGGCAGCTCCAGATGCACCGGTCCCGGCCGCTCCTCGCCGGCCACCCGGAAAGCCTCGCGCACCACGCCCGGGATCATCCTGGGCGAAACGATCTGACGCGAAAGCTTGGTCAGGGGTTTCATCGCCGCGACGACGTCGACGATCTGGAACCGGGCCTGCCTGGACGACCTGACGCCCTTTTGTCCGGTGATCATGACCATCGGCATGGCCCCGAGCAGCGCGTAGGCCGCGCCTGTGGTCAGGTTCAAGGCGCCCGGGCCAAGCGTGGTGATGCAGACGCCGGGCCTGCCGGTGAGCCGGCCGTGGGTGGCGGCCATGAACGCGGCCGCTTGCTCATGGCGGGTCAGGATAAGCTCGATCGAGGATTTGCGAATGGATTCGACGACGTCGAGGTTCTCTTCGCCCGGTATGCCGAAGATGCGGTCCACGCCTTCATTCTCGAGGGCGGCAACAAGCAGATCGGAGCCTTTGGACACGAGGTATCTCCTGGAGCGTTTCACCGTTTCATAGAAACGGCGAACCGCTCTATCTCTTTGTTTTTACGCAATTCCGGACGGAATACCGCTCACACTTTTCCTGGAATTGCTCAAGCGAACCTTGCGAGACGAGCCATGCCGAACGCTGACGCGCATCGCGCTTCGGTTCGGGATCTAGATATGAATAGGCTTGAAGAAGGTCGCCAGCGCCGCTTCCTTCACCGCTTCCGACATCGTCGGATGCGCGTGGCAGGTGCGGGCGAGGTCCTCCGACGAGCCGCCGAACTCCATCAGCACCGCCGCCTCGTGGATCATCTCGCCGGCGCCGAAGCCGACGATATGGACACCGAGCACGCGCTCGCTCACCTTGTCGGCCAGGATCTTGACGAAGCCGTCGGTGTGCAGCATGGCGCGCGCGCGGCCATTGGCGCTGAACGGGAATTTGCCGGCCTTGTAGTCGATGCCGGCCTTCTTCAGCTCCTCCTCGGTCTTGCCGACGGAGGCGATCTCCGGACTGGTGTAGACGACGCTTGGGATGACGTCGTAGTTCACATGCCCGGCCTGGCCGGCGATGGTCTCGGCGACGGCGACGCCCTCGTCCTCGGCCTTGTGCGCCAGCATCGGTCCGGCGATGACGTCGCCGATGGCATAGATGCCGGGCACGTTGGTCCTGAGATGCGCGTCGGTCTTGACCCTGCCGCGCTCGTCTAGCTCGACGCCGGCCTCCTGCAGCCCGAGGCTGTCGGCATAGGGCCGGCGTCCGGTGGCGACCAGCACCACATCCGCCTCGATCGTCTCAGTGGCACCGCCCTTGACCGGCTCGAAGGTCACGGTCGCGCCCTTCTTGGCCTTGGCCACACCCGTGACCTTGGCGCCGAGCTTGAACTCGAAGCCCTGCTTGGTGAGCAGCCGCTGGAACTGCTTCGATACCTCACCGTCCATACCGCCCAGGATGTTGTCCAGGAACTCGACCACCGTGACCTTGGCGCCGAGCCTTGCCCACACCGAGCCGAGCTCCAGCCCGATGACACCGCCGCCGACCACCACGAGACGCTCCGGCACCTTGGCCAGCGACAGCGCGCCGGTAGAGGACACGATCACCTTCTCGTCGAAATCGACCTTGACGCCCGGAATGCCGGCGACATCCGAGCCTGTGGCGATGACGACATTCCGGGTCTCGATCTCCTCGACCTTGCCGTCCTCGCCGGTCACCGAAACCTTGCCGGCCGAAATCACCTTGCCGGTGCCGCGGAAGCTATCGATCTTGTTCTTCTTGAACAGGAAGGCTACGCCGTTGACGTTTGACGCCACCGTCGTGTCCTTATGCGCCATCATCTTCTTCAGATTGAGCTTCGGTGCCGGTATCTCGACGCCCAGCGTATCGAAGGCATGGCCAGCCTCGGCGAACATCTCGGAGGCGTGGAGCAGCGCCTTCGACGGGATGCAGCCGATGTTGAGGCAGGTGCCGCCGAAGGTGGCGTTCTTCTCGACCACCGCCGTCTTCAGCCCGAGCTGCGCCGCCTTGATGGCACAGACATAGCCGCCCGGTCCCGATCCGATGATTACGACGTCATAAGCCATGGTCTTGTCCTTTGCTTTGGCGCCTATCGGCCGCCGCTCACATTGAGGATCGCGCCCGTTGTATAGGAGGCCGCGTCCGACAGAAGATAGAGAACCGCGCTGGCGACTTCGTCCGCCGTGCCGGCGCGTCTCATCGGCAGCATATCCTGCATCCGCGCCACGCGGTCCGGCTGGCCGCCGGAAGCATGGATTTCGGTCTCGGTGATTCCGGGGCTGACCGCATTGACGCGGACACCTTCCAGCGCGACTTCACGCGCGAGCCCCATGGTCATGGTGTCGATCGCGCCCTTGGAGGCGGCGTAGTCGACATATTCGCCGGGCGAGCCCAGCCGGGCGGCAGCGGAGGAGATGTTGACGATGGCGCCACCCTTGCCGCCATGCCGCGTCGACATGCGCTTCACCGCCTCGCGGGCGCACAGGAACGAGCCGACGACGTTGATGCGCATCATGCGCTCCAGCCGCTCGACACTCATCTCGTCGACCCGCGCCTTGACGTCGACGATGCCGGCATTGTTGACGAAAGCGTCGAGCCGGCCGAAGGCCCGGTCCATCGCTTCGAACATCCCGATGACATCGGCTTCGTTGCCGACATCGCCCTTCACTGCGAAGGCATCTCCACCCGCGGCCCTGAGCTCGGCGACCAGCGCGTCCACCGCGACCTGGTTGGAGACGTAGTTGACC
>NZ_RZSA01000615.1:0-4105 GCF_003998075.1 Mesorhizobium sp. M2A.F.Ca.ET.037.01.1.1
GGCCATCGCCGCGCGCCGGAGCCGGACTGGGCGGAGGTCCACCGGGAGCTGAAGCGTAAGCATGTGACGCTGCAGGTCCTCTGGGACGAATACATCGAGCGCCACCCGGACGGTTACCGCTATAGCCGTTTCTGCGATCTTTACCGGGGCTGGGCAGCCAATCTGCCGGTCACGATGCGGCAGAACCATGGTGCCGGGGAAAAGCTGTTCGTCGACTATGCCGGCGACACGGTCCCGGTGGTGATTGACCGGCGGACCGGCAAGACGCGGGCAGCACACATCTTTGTCGCGGTGCTGGGCGCTTCGAGCCTGTCTTTTGCCGAGGCACGCTGGGGAGAGGCGCTGGCGGACTGGCTGGAATGCCACGTTCATGCGCTGGAGACCTTCGGCGGCGCGCCGGCGCTGCTTGTTCCCGACAACGCCAAGGTGGCGGTGATCAAGGCCTGCCTCTACGACCCGCAGGTCAACCGCTCGTATGGCGAGATGGCGGCGCATTACGGCAGCTCGATTTTGCCGGCCCGGCCGCGGCGACCGCGCGACAAGGCGAAGGTTTCATAGTGCGTCCTGTTCGGCTGATGGCACGGTAATGGAGGCAGGGCGGGCGGGATTAGCGTTACAGCCTGGGCGACCTTTGATGATCTCGAGGTGGGAAGGAATATCCCACAGACCCCGGCTGAGATTGTCGCTGTAGACTTTGGTGATGAGCCCCTGACGTCCCCATTGATGCACGGTGGTCTCGGCGATTTCGAAGCGTTCGGCCACTTCCTGGGTGGTGAGCATACCACAATCGCGCAGGCGCTGGCGACGACCGGGCAGGTTATAAGTTCTGCGGATGAAAGCGATTTTCTTGAGATTGAACGGCTTGCCGTCCCAGGTCCGCAGACCGCGTTCATTGAAGATGTCGGCGACCTCGCGATCGCAATAACGGTCGAGCAAGCGGTCGACCTCGGCGATCAAGTCGGGCTTGGATTTACGGATCTGGAAGATCGGCAGCGGCCGGTCCAGCGTCAAGGTTCGGGTCGCCCCGCCGGAGAGCCGCACGTTTGCGGTAATCGTCTCGGCCTTGATTAAGGTGACATCGGCGACCAGCAGACGGAAGATGCGCTTGCGCTCGCGAACGTCGATGCGCGGATCGTTCCAGATCCGGGGGAACTGCGCGACAAGATCCCGGACGCGTTGCTGCGTCTCGGCGTCGAGGGCGGCGGCTTCCTCGGGCGCGCGTCGTTCATAGTCCTCGACGACGTCGGTGTGAAGCCGCAGCTTCTCGTTCCACTCGGCCTCGAGAGTGTCGGCAACGAGGCGATTGTCGGGATCGACCTTCATGTAGCGGCGCCGGGCGAGCTCGGCGTCATGACGCGTCCGCTCGATATGTTGTCGGCGCAACGTGTCCATCTCGGCGGCGCGTGCCTCCAATTCGCGTTGCACCGCCAAGGTGACCTCAAGGGTCATCGGCGTCATCAGTTCGACAAGCAATGCACCCACCGCCGGGTCGACGACTTTGCCGGGCACGGACTGGCAGACCTTGCCGCCACGGCGGGTGGCGGTTTCCTGGCAGATATAGGTCGGGACGGGCTTACCATGCTCCTGGCTGTAATGGACGCCCATGCGCGCGCCACACAGGCCGCAGAGAACTCTGCCCTGGAGCAAGGCGGATCCTTCGCGAACCGGCCCGGCGCGGCGCTGCATTCCGTAGGCTTGCGCATTGGTGGCGAGACGCTCCTGGTTGGCCTTGAAGCGCTCCCAGTCGATATAGCCCGGATGCAGGTCGGGCATGACGAACCGCCAGTCAGCCATATCCACCTTGATCTGCGAGACGCCGCCGCCCGGCCGGGGCCGTCCACGCGTTCGACCGTAGACGAAGGCGCCGGCATATCTCGGATTATGCAGGACCTGGAGGATGCGGGCGTGCCGTGGCGGCGCCCACATGAGTTCGCCTTTGTGCAGTCCCTTGCGCAGTCGCCGCGGGAACAGGATGCCTTCGTCGAGGAAGAACTTGACGGTTCTGGTTGCGCTGCCCAGGCGCTCGAAGGTGGTGAACACCATGCGGAGCGCGGCCTGCACCTCGGCGTCCGGGTCGAGTGCGAGGGTGCCATCGGGCAAGTAGACCAAGCCCACGGGCGGGCCTATCTTCAGATCGCCGCGGCTTGCCTTGTTGAGTTGGCCGCCGCGCATGCGCGCCTTGAGGAAGTGCAATTCGGCTTCCGACATCGTTCCTTTCAAACCCAAAAGAAGTCTGTCGTTGAAGCTTTCCGGGTCGTAGATGCCATCCTCATCGAGGATGAGGGTGCTGGTCAGGGCGCACAGCTCAAGCAGCCGGTG
Source organism: Mesorhizobium sp. M2A.F.Ca.ET.037.01.1.1 (assembly GCF_003998075.1). Lineage (NCBI taxonomy): Bacteria > Pseudomonadati > Pseudomonadota > Alphaproteobacteria > Hyphomicrobiales > Phyllobacteriaceae > Mesorhizobium > Mesorhizobium sp. M2A.F.Ca.ET.037.01.1.1. The sequence goes on from NZ_RZSA01000615.1 coordinate 2,320, forward strand.
CCAGTCGGCGGAGTTGCGGGCCAGGCGCGAGACCTCCAGCCCCATGACGACGCCGGCCTTGGCGAGCGCGACTTCGCTGACCAGTTCCTGGAAGCCGTCGCGGGCAACGGCGCTGGATCCCGATTTGCCCAGGTCGCGGTCTATCACGTGGATGCGTTCGGTCGGCCAGCCGGCGGCAATGGCGCGATCACGCAGCCCATATTGTCGCTGCGTGCTCTCGCCGTTCTCGGCGACCTGTCGAAGCGTCGACTGACGGATGTAGAGGTAGGCGTCGCGCCGCAGGTGATCGGCGGTGACTTTGAGGTCAGGCATGTGCTGGCTCCGCGGTTAGCGTGACAACAAGGCTGGCAAGGATGAGGGTGAGCTCGCTGGTGGCGATCGCGCCTGCCGACGGGGGGCGATGTACCGGGCAAGGCGGCGTAAAGTTGGGAGTTGTCGTTGCGGCCTTGATCCAGGCGACCATGCCTTGACGGTGCAGGGTTACGAGTCCTGATCCGGTGATCAGCCGGGCGCTGAGCACCGCGGCGCGCAGTTGTTCGTATGTGCCGACGAGGCTGGTCGCGCGGACGGTTAAGGCAGATCGAGTCGTTTTTTTTTGGGCGCCATGGCCCGCTCCAGACTTCGCCGGTGCACCCTGACGCCAAAGCGTGTGGCGATAGCGTCTACACATTGCGGCACGGTGAGGTCGGGCCGCGTCGTCCTGATTTGGTCGATGTAAGCGAGGACCTCGGCAGAGATCTTGTGTCCGCCCTTTGGACCCCGCTGCCGGGGCACCAGCCCGGCGAGGCCCTGGTCGGCCAAGGCGCTCTGAGCTTTGTAGAAGGTCGGCCGCGAGACCCCGAAGGCGCTGGCGACGTCGCTGATCGGCACGCGATCGGCCTGATGGCGGCGCACCATCTCGTAGCGGACCTGCACAAGGTCCCTGGCATCGAAGAAGGGATTGGCGGCAAACAGCGTGTCGCGCACGGCCTCGGGGTGGGGGTTGAGCGCGCCGTCGCGGGCCAAGGCCTCGGCCTTTGGGTCGCGTCGTCTTGGCTTTGGCTTCGCCATGACCATCATCCAAACTGATTCGTAAATATAAATACGCCTTACACGATGAGACGTCAAACAAGACAACTCCACGACGCTCAAGGCAATTCCCGCGATACTGGGCGTATCTCCGATATCCGAGCAGGCGCTGCGGCGTAATTTGCCTTACACCAGCGGCGTATTTAACCTTACGCATCCTCCGCCTCCACCGGCGCAGCGATCCGATCCAGCAGCGTGAGCAAATCCAATAGGTCGACCGTCCGGAACGCCGCGCGCCCGGCCGCGACGCGCCGGAATGCGTCAGGCTGCTCCATGTCCGTCATTGCGGCGGCAATCGTGGGCAAGGTCCCGTCCGCCGCTCGGTAGATCACCCGGTCGTCGCCCCAATGCGGGCTGCGGCTGATCATGTCGAAGGTCTGGCCTTTAAGCGGGTGGAATGGGTGAGTAATGCGGACCGTGAGGCCGGTCGTCCCCACACGGGCTGCAGTTGACGGCTTTATCCAAGGGCAAGGTCGAGGGCGCGGTGCTGATCGTCGAGCGCTGGATTCTGGCCCGGCTGCGGAACCGGGCATTCTTCTCGCTGGCTGAGCTCAATGCGGCGATCGCCGAATTGCTCGAGGAGTTGAACAAACCGGCCGATGCGCCATGTCGGCAAAAGCCGCCGCGAACTGTTCGAGGAGATCGAGCGGCCCGCCTTGAGGCCGCTGCCGGCGACGCCGTTCGAATACGCCGAATGGAAATCGGCGAAGGTCCATCC
>NZ_RZSA01000616.1:0-4098 GCF_003998075.1 Mesorhizobium sp. M2A.F.Ca.ET.037.01.1.1
CCGAAGCCGAGCCGCTCAGCGAGGAACAGCAGGCGGCGGTCAGGGAACTGCGCCGGCAATACACCAACCTCACCTGCCTGCCGGCCGAGTTTGTCGAACGCCAGACGGTAGCGCGCATGCGCTCCGAGCAGCTCTGGCGGAGCTTGCGCGCCAGGAACGACTGGGCGGGCTTCCTGCCGGCACTGGAAGGCGTCGTGGCCCTGGTGCGGGAAGAGGCGGCGCTGCGCGCCGACGCGCTCGGCCTCGCCCCCTATGACGCGCTGATGGAGCAGTATGATCCCGGCAACCGCGCCGCCGACATCACGCCGGTGTTTGCCGAGCTGAAGGTCTTTCTCAAGGACTTCCTGCCGCATGCGCTGGCCGTGCAGGATGCGCGATTGGCGAAGCACCCATTGAAGCCGCTGTCGGGCAGCTATGCCGTCGACCGCCAGCGCGAGCTCGGCCTTGCCATGATGGCGGCCGTCGGCTTTGACCTCACCCATGGCTCGCTGTCGGTATCGCACCATCCCTTCTGCGGCGGCGTGCCGACCGATGTGCGCATCACCACCCGCTACAAGACCTCCGATTTCCTGTCGGCGCTGATGGGCGTGCTGCACGAGACCGGTCATGCGCTCTACGAGCAGAACCTGCCGAAGGCCTGGTCGCATTGGCCGCTCGGCAAGGCGCGCGGCATGGCCGTGCATGAGAGCCAGAGCCTGTTCGTCGAAAAGCAGGTTGGCCGCAACCCCGCCTTCTGGCGCTGGGCTTTGCCGATGGTCGAAAGACATCTCGGCGAAGCCTGGTCGCTCGACGACATCCTGCCGCATGTCCACCATGTCGAGCGCGGCCTGATCCGCGTCGACGCCGACGAGGTCACCTATCCGCTGCATGTCATCCTGCGCTACGAACTCGAGCAGGAGCTGGTGTCCGGCCGGCTGGAAGCCGCCGACCTCCCCGAGGCATGGGACGCCAAGATGCGCGACTATCTAGGCCTCTCGACCATCGACAACCCGGCAGACGGGCCGATGCAGGACGTGCACTGGCCGGGCGCCGCCTTCGGCTATTTCCCGTCCTACACTCTGGGCGCCATGATGGCGGCGCAGCAATGGGCGGCTGTGACCAGGGAGCACCCGTCCGCCGACGAGGACCTCGCCAAGGGCGATTTCAGCGCCATCAACGAGTGGCGTCGCGCAAAGATCTGGTCGCAGGCCTCGCGCTGGTCGACGCCCGAGCTGCTCGAGCGCGCCACCGGCGAGAGGCTTAACGCGACTTACTTCACGGAGCATCTGCGCTGGCGGTACGGAGCCTCATAGACCGACCTCGTCGGCAATGGCCGCTCATTTGCGTACCATTTCGTACTACTGTATGTTATGATTGGGAGGTGCGCAGATGAACGCTTCAGGTCCCAAGGAACGCGCAACGTTTTCGATCGACAGCACGATCAAGGAGACGCTTGAAAGCCAGATTCCGAAAAGCAAGCGATCCCGCTTTGTCGAAGAGGCGATCGCGAAGGCATTGAAGGACGCCGCGAAAGAACGCGCTCTGAAAATGATCCGGGAATTCAAGTCGACCTCGACCGGCGGCGAAGACTCCACCGACGTGCTGCGCAGAATTCGCCAGGAAATGGACGGCCGGCCGGTGGATATCCTCGAAGGCCGCAAAAAGTGATCATCGTCGACGCGTCGATCTTCATTAAACTCTTTCGGGATGAGGATGACAGCGAACAGGCTCGAAATCTGTTCGCGAAGAACATTGCAGATGGCCGCGCCATAGCCGCTCCGGGCATCCTGCTTTACGAGGCGCTATCGACTGCGCTCCATTATGAGCAATCCTTTGTCATGGTCGCAAAGCTCATCGCCGGATTGCGCGAAGGCGGTTTCGAGCTTCTGGAGCCGGATATGGACGAACTGGCCAAAACACAGGAGATGGCGACGCAGCTCAGTCCGGCTGGCGGCTATCCGACGCTCAACATTGCGTTTACCACGCCATCGCCATCAATCGCGCTGCAACGTTGGTAACAGCCGACCGGCGGCATTTTGCCAAAACAAAACACTTGGGCCGCATCACTCTACTCGCCGACTGGCGACCAGGCTGACACATTTCTACTCCGCAGCGCCTTTGAAAGCGCCGGCGCCTGCCTCGAACTGCAGCTTGGCGAGCCGCGCGTAGATGCCGCCCTTGGCGACCAGGCTCTGATGCGTGCCTTCCTCGACGATGCGCCCGCCTTCCATCACGAGAATGCGGTCGGCCTTGAGCACCGTCGCCAGCCGGTGGGCGATGACGATGGTGGTGCGGCCGCGCATCAGCCGCTCCAGCGCCCGTTGCACCAGCGTTTCGCTTTCGGCATCGAGCGCCGAGGTCGCTTCGTCGAGCAGAAGGATCGGCGCGTCGCGCAAGATGGCGCGGGCAATCGCGATGCGCTGGCGCTGGCCGCCCGACAGTGTCACGCCGCGCTCGCCGACCTGGCTGTCATAGCTGTTGCCCAGTCTGGCGATGAATTCATCGGCAAGCGCGGCCTTGGCGGCGGCCTCGATCTCGGCGTCGCCGGCGCCCTGCCGGCCGAAGCCGATATTGTCGCGCACGCTTGCCGCGAAGATGGTGACGTCCTGTGGCACGATCGCGATGCGTTGACGGATGGCGGCCGGGTCGGCCTCGCGCAGATTGACGCCGTCGATGGCGACGCGCCCGGTCTCGGGATCGTAGAAGCGCAGGATCAGCGAGAAGACAGTGCTTTTGCCGGCGCCCGAAGGCCCGACGATCGCCACCGTCTCGCCGGGCTTAACCTGGAAGCTCAGGCCATGCACGGCGGCGCGGTCCGGCCGCGCCGGATAGGAGAAGGAGACGTCGTCGAAGCTGATCGCGCCCTTGGCCGTGGCCGGCAGCGCGACGGGATCGACCGGCCGTTGGATCGTCGGCGTCTCGGCCAGGATCTCGGTCAGCCGCTCGGCGGCGCCCGCCGCCTGCGACAGCTCGCTCCACACTTCCGACAAGGCGCCGAGCGCGCCGGCGGCGAACACCGAATAGAGCAGAAACTGGCTAAGCGTGCCGGGCGACAGCGTGCCGGCAAGCACGTCGCGCGAGCCGAACCACAGCACCGCCACCACCGAGGAAAATATCATGAAGATGGCGAAGAAGGTCAGGAAGGAGCGCGCGAACACCGAGGCCCGCGCCGCTTCGAAGGCCGCGTCGACGGCGGCCGCGAAGCGGCCGGTGACCAGCTTCTCGTTGGTGAAGGCCTGCAGCGTGCGCACAGCGCCGATCTGCTCGCTGGCGTAGGCGGTGGCCTCCGCGAGCGTATCCTGCGCTTGCCGGGACTTGCGCCGCACCGAGCGGCCGAAAGCGACCAGCGGCAGCACGATCAGCGGAATGGCCGCGATCACCAGGCCGGAAAGCTTCGGGCTGGTGACGACCATCATCGCCACCGCGCCGAGGCCCAGGATGACATTGCGCAGCGCGACCGAGGCGGTGGCGCCGACCGCCGACTTCACCTGCGTGGTGTCGGCGGCGAGCCGCGATACGATCTCGCCCGAATGCGTGCGATCGAAAAAGGCGGGCGACAGCGTCGTGACATGGGCAAAAACGTCGCGGCGGATGTCGGCGACGACGCGCTCGCCGAGCGTGATCACAAAATAGTAGCGGCTGGCAGAGGCGGCGGCGAGCAGCGCCGCCATCGCCACCAGCGCGGCGAAATATTCAGCGATGAAGGTGGAGCCCGAGGCCTGGAAACCGTGATCGATCATGCGCCGCACGGCCATCGGCAGGGCAAGCGTCGTCACCGCCGCCACGACCAGCGAGATGATCGCGCCAACCGCCAGTTTCCGGTAGCGCGTGATATAGGGGAAAAGGTTTCTCAGCGGCCGGACCGAGCGCCTGCGCTGGTCTCCACTGGCACCGATATCCGCCATGAGCGTTTCCTCTGGCCGCTGGTCAACACCGCGCTTCAATATGCGCTTGCCGCGGCCTTGTGATTCAATTCCGGCTGATGTATAGGCTCGCCGACCGTTTTAGAAGCCGTGGCTTTTCATTAGCTGCGGCTTCGAGTTTTAAAAAGGGGCGCATCGACGCAGGCCATTGGCCCGTAACCGGCGCCGGCAAGCCAGGACATAAGACAATGAAGGC
>NZ_RZSA01000617.1:0-4094 GCF_003998075.1 Mesorhizobium sp. M2A.F.Ca.ET.037.01.1.1
TCACCGGACTGCTCGGCCTTCTGGAACCGCATCTGTTCAGCGCCGCCATGGTCAAGCGCGGCAAGCCGGCGCCGGACCTTTTCCTTCATGCCGCTGCCTGCATGCGGGCAAAACCGCGCAAATGCCTGGTCATCGAGGACAGCCCGGCCGGCGTCGCCGCGGCCCGCGCGGCGGGCATGCGTGTCTTTGCCTTCACCGGCGGCTCGCATGCCGACAACCCCGCCTTGAAAGCGCGGCTTGCGTCGACCGAACCGGACTCTATATTCGCTGACATGCTGCAATTGCCCGATCTGATTGCAGGCCTGGGAGCGAGAGTAAAAGCATCTTGACGAAGAGTTTCGTTTGCGCGGTCGATGTCGGCACCGGGAGCGCTCGCGCGGGTATTCTTGACGCGCGCGGCAACCTGCTTGCCCGCGCCGATCATCCAATCGCCATGCACCAGCCCAAGCCCGATCATGCCGAGCATGATTCGGAGGACATCTGGTCGGCGGTGTGCAAATCGGTGCGGTCCGCCCTCGAGAAATCCGGCGTTGCCGCCGGCGATATCGCCGGCATCTCCTTCGACGCCACCTGCTCGCTGGTCGCGCGCGACAGGCAAGGCGGCCAGATCAGCGTCTCGGTCACCGGCGAGAGGCGCTGGGACACGGTCGTCTGGCTCGATCACCGCGCCATCGCCGAGGCCGATGAATGCACGGCAAGCGGCCATGCCGTGCTCGATTATATCGGCGGGGTGATGTCGCCGGAGATGGCAACGCCGAAGCTGATGTGGCTGAAGCGCCATCTGCTGCAGACTTGGAATGAAGCCGGCTATCTGTTCGACCTGGCCGATTTCCTGACCTGGAAGGCATCAGGCTCGCTCGCCCGCTCGCAATGCACGCTGACGGCCAAATGGACCTATCTCGCGCATGAGGAAGAAAGCTGGCGGCGCGATTTCTTCGAGCTCGTCGGCCTCGGCGATCTGTTCGAACATGGCAATCTGCCCGAAAAGGCGAGCCCGGTCGGCACCGATATCGGTCCGCTGACGGCGAAGGCCGCCGCCGAGCTCGGCCTGACTGAGAAATGCCGGGTCGGCGCCGGGGTCATCGATGCCTATGCGGGCGCGCTGGGTGTCCTGGGCGGCTTTGCCGGCGACGAGAAGAACATCAGCCGGCACTTGGCGCTGATCGCCGGCACATCGTCCTGCGTCATGGCGATGTCGCATGACCCGCAGCCCTTCGCTGGCGTCTGGGGCCCCTATTTCGGCGCGGCCTTGCCGACGCTGTGGCTGTCGGAAGGCGGCCAGTCGGCCACCGGCGCCCTGCTCGACCACATCATCCGCTGGCATGGCGCGGGCGGCGAGCCGGACGCGGCCATGCATATGAAGATCGCCAGGCGCGTCGCCGAATTGCGCGCCGAGGAGGGCGATGCGCTGGCGGCCAGGCTGCATGTGCTGCCGGACTTCCACGGCAACCGTTCGCCGCTCGCCGACCCGCATGCGGTCGGCGTCATCAGCGGCCTGACGCTCGATTCTTCCTTCGACAGCCTGTGCAAGCTCTATTGGCGCACCGCCGTCGGCATCGCGCTCGGCGTGCGCCATGTGCTCGAGGCCCTGAACGAGAACGGCTATCTGATCGACACGCTGCACGTCACCGGCGGCCACACCAAGAACCCGCTGTTGATGGAGCTCTATGCCGACGCCACCGGCTGCACGGTGGTCGAGCCGCTGGCCGACGAGGCGGTGCTGCTCGGCACCGGCATGGTGGCGGCGACCGCCGCCGGCCTCTATCCCGATCTCAACGCCGCCTGCGTCGCCATGCAGCAGGGCGGCAGGACGCGCGCGCCCAATAAGGAAGCCGGCGCCCGCTTCGATCGCGACTACCGCATCTTCCTCGAAATGCACCGCCAGCGGCAGATGCTCGACGCTATCAGCTGACCTGTTGCCTGCGCAGCGACTTGCCGGTCTCCGCGTCGAACAGATGGATGCCTTCTTCCTCGAAGCTGTAGCGAACCGGCGCGCGCAACTTCGGGCATTCGCGGGCCGGCACCAGCGCGCTGATCTCTTTGTCGCCCGAGCCGAACGTCACCAGCGCGTCATTGCCATGGAATTCGATGAGGTCGGCGGTGCCTTGCAGGATGTTGCCTGCGCCTCCGTTTGCCGTCTTGAGATCCGGAGGCCGGATGCCGAGCACGACCCGATCGCCGTGCCGCAGGTCGAAAGCGCTGCCTTCAAGCGAGAGCACCGTCCCCGTGCCGGTCAGCGTCCAGCCATCGCCCTTGCGGCCGACCGTGGCCTCGATGAAATTCATATTCGGCGTGCCGATGAAGCCGGCCACGAACTGGTTGCCGGGCCGCCGATAGATCTCCGCCGGCGAGCCGATCTGCTCGATCACGCCGTCCTTCAGAAGCACGATCCGGTCGGCAAGGGTCATCGCCTCGAGCTGGTCGTGCGTGACATAGACGGTGGTGGTCTTCAGCGACTGGTGCAATCTCGCGATCTCAACCCGCATATGGTTGCGCAGCTTGGCGTCGAGATTGGAGAGCGGCTCGTCGAACAGGAACACTTTCGGCGTCTTGATCATGGCGCGCGCGATCGCAACGCGCTGCTGCTGGCCGCCGGAAAGCTCGGTCGGCTTTCGACCGAGATAGGGCTCCAGCCCAAGCGTCTTCGAGACCGCCTCGACCCGCTTCTTGATCTCGGCCGCCGGCACCTTCTGCCGCTTGAGCCCGAAGGCGACGTTGTCGAAGATCGTCATATGCGGATAGAGAGCATAATTCTGGAAGACCATGGCGATGCCGCGGTCGCCCGGCTCGAGATCGTTGACCACCTTGCCGCCGATCGACACCTCGCCGCCGCTGATGTCTTCCAGCCCCGCCAGCATCCTGAGAAGCGTGGACTTGCCGCAGCCGGAAGGCCCCAGGAACACGACGAACTCATGCTCCTCGATCGCGAGGTTGAGATCGCGGATGACGGTCGTGGCGCCATAGGCCTTGTCGACATGGGAGCAAACGATGGCGGACATCCCTTATCCCTTCTCGCCGGTCAGCAGGATCTGCAGCTTGACGTCCTGAGGCCTGCCTTGCGCGGCGCGCTCGAACGCCTTGATGCTCGCGGAGAAATCATAGGTGCCGGTAATCAGCGGCTTGAGGTCGACCTTGCCGGAGGCGATCAGCTGCAAGGCGCGGTCGAAAATGTTGGCATAGCGGAACACGGTCTCGATGCGCACTTCCTTGGAGATCGCCGCCGGCACATTGAGCTCGACCGTCTCCACCGGCAGCCCGACCAGCACCACCGCGCCGCCCGGCCGCACGATGTCGAACAGGTTGGCGAAGGCCTTCGGGCTGCCGCTCGCCTCGAATACGATATCGGCGCCCCAATTGTCCGTCGCGCTCCGCACCGCGTCGACCAGCGACTGCTCGCCGACATTGACCGGCACGATGCCCGGATACTGGCCGGCGATCTCAAGCTTGGGTGCGGAAAAATCGGAGATCAGCACCTTGGAACAGCCGCCCGCCAGCGCGGCGAGCGCGATCATGATGCCGATCGGGCCGCAGCCGACGACGACGGCGACGTCGCCCGGCACGATGCGGGCGCGCGCCGCCGCCTGCATGCCGATGGCGAAAGGCTCGACCATCGCGCCTTCGGCGAAGGAGACATTGTCCGGCAGCTTGTAGGTGAAGGCCGCCGGATGAACGGCGTATGGCGCCAGCACGCCGTGCACCGGCGGCGTCGCCCAGAAGCGGACGTCCGGGTCGACATTGTAGATGCCGAGCTTCGTCGCGCGCGAGGAAAGATTCGGCACGCCCGGCTCCATGCAGACGCGGTCGCCGACTTTCAGGTTCGTGACGTTGGCGCCGACCTCAACGATCGTTCCCGAGGCCTCATGGCCGAGCACCATCGGCTGGCGCACGATATAGCTGCCGATGGCGCCATGCGTGTAGTAATGCACGTCGCTGCCGCAGACGCCGACCGTGTGGATGGCGATCCGGACATCGTCCGGTCCGACGTCTTGCGGCAGCGCGATCTCGCGCAGCGACAGTTCGCCTTTTTTCTCAAGCACCAGTGCCCGCATCGGGTATCCTCGCTTCAACTTTTCTTTTGCCGGAAAACGGAATTC
>NZ_RZSA01000618.1:0-4093 GCF_003998075.1 Mesorhizobium sp. M2A.F.Ca.ET.037.01.1.1
AGCGGACCCTTCGCATCGACCCAGGCGGCGAGCGCCTTGCGCGCGTCGGGGCCGAAATAGCCCTTCGGCTCGCCCGTATAGAAACCTTCGCTCTTCAGCGTCGTCTCGATGGCGACGCGGATCTCGTCGGGCAGCGCCTTGCCGATGCCGACAAGGTTCTGGTCGTCGAGGCCGGCCGGCGCCTCGCGAAATGCATCCATCACCGCGCCCGCGATCGCCGCGTTTCCGGCGCTGGAGGCCGGTCCGGAAAAGAGGCCGCTCAGCTCAATGCCGGCGTCGTTGGCGCCGAACACACCAACGCCCATCCTGCCGATGCCGTCATTGTAAAGGGCGATGCGATCGGTGATGCCTTCGCGCAGCGTCATCAGATGGTCGAAACTGTCGAAGGTGAACGCGTTGGCGAGCTTGCTCTTGGCCTTGAGCGAGCCGAGCCGCGCCGCCTCGCGCCAGGCATGCAGCCGCTCGCGCGGGTTCTTGTCGACGCCGAGACCATCGTCATAGGCATCGCCCAGCAGCACCATCGCTTCGACGCTGCCGAGATTGGCGGCGTTGATCAGCATGGTCGTCGCCCTCTGGTCGTCCTGCGGATAGACCACGCCCTTGCGCAAAAGATTCGCGTGCAGGAGATAGGCCTGCTGTTGCTTCTTGGCCTCGCCTTCGTCGATCAGGACCTTCAGTTGATCGTCGCTCAGGCCGTCGTCGCGGCGCGACGGGCGATAGCTGGTCGAATCGAGGTTGGCATATTGCGTCGAGGCGTAGAGCCAGAGCGCGTCGCGGTCGCCCGCGTCCGCCAGCGGCTTCAGCATGGCGCGCGCCACATCCTCGTTCTTGAACCGCTGATCGTCCGACAGCTGCAGCCGCGCCAGCGCCAGCGCAGCACCTGGTTCGCCGGCCTCGGCGGCGTCGCTCAGGCGCTCGACGAGCTGGTCCGGATGGTCGATCTGAAAGCCGTCATAGTCGGGAAGCAGCTTCGCCAGCCTGATGCTGGCGTCGAGGTCCCACGGGGCATTGAGCAACCGGATCGCCTCGCGCGGCTGGCGGCCGACGAATTTGCCGTCGAGCAGCAGGCCGGCGAGCATTGGCCCGGCGCCGGCGACGTTTTTGGAGGGGGCACGCAGCATGGCGATAGCGCGCTTGCCGTCGGCTGGCCCGCCTTCGCCCTTGGCCAGCATGTCGGCCAGCATCGGTATGGCATATTGATCGTTGGCGACGCGCGCTTCCAGCAATTGCCTTGCCTTCGCCGCGTCCTGCTGTGTGCCTCGGCCGAGCCGCAGCGCTTTGATATAAGCGAGCACCGACGCTTCGGGCCCGCCAGTGCCGGCCTTGGTATCCGCAGCAACGGCCTGAAAAGCCTTGTGCTGCTCCTCGGCGGCAAAGCCGTCGTTCTCCAGCGTCGTCCGCGCAATCAGCAGCGGCATGGCGGCACGGAACTGGCTGTCCCATTCGCCGGGCGATTGGCCCTGGGCCGGCGCGTCGATGACGCGTTGCGCGGTCTCGACCACCTTGTGCGCATCGCGGCGCAGCAGCGGCCCATCGATATACTGACGCAGCAGCGTCTCGAGCGCCGTGAGATGGCCGGCAGCGCCTGCCTTCTGCAAGGCTTCGAGCGCCATGTCGCGCGAGACAGGTAGCGGACCGGCGTCGGCGCCGTCGCGCCGATGCACCGAGTAGACCTCGTAGAGCAGATAATTCGCCTCGGGACTGCCGCCTTCGGCGATGAGCTTGATCTGCGGCAGGAGAAAGGCAAGCCCCGGCTGATTGAGCGCGACCTGGCCCCGCAGCCATTCAAGCGTCAGCCGCTTTTCCTGTGGCGCGCCGAGCATCGCCGCCTGGCATTTGTCGGCCAGGGTTTTGAGCTTGGTGAGATCGAAGTCTTGCGGAAAGAGCGCGCCATATTGGACAGGCGGCGCCTTGGCTTCAGGATCGAGCGGCACGGAAGCGCCACGGTCGCAGACGCTGATCGCTTCGGCAAGCGCGGCTTTCTTCGCCGCATCGTCCGCAGCCTTTTTGGCCGCGTCGTCGGATTTTTCGGAAGACGCCTGCGCTCCCAGGGCCGCCCCGGCGATGGGCGTCAAGGCGAGGCAGGAAAGAACCAGGGCGTGCACTGGCCGCAGCATGAGCGTCCCCCTCGGACTTGGTCCGGGCGCAGCCGGACACAGGCGCTAAATTAGCATGTCGCGTCAGCGATGATGAGTGTGGCGCTTCACATTCGCGTATAGTTCGCCCTCGTATCGCCCGCATGTCGCGGCCCGCAGTCGTTTGAATCAATTTGCCAAGGCGGCGTGCTAGAGGATTGTCACGACTCGGATTTTCGACAGGATCGCCATGCCGCAGCCGCTGAAAATCGCCATCGCCGGCGCGCTCGGTCGCATGGGCAGGCAGATGGCGGAGACCGTCGCCGCCGATCCGCGGCTGCAGCTCGTCGCGCGCTTCCATCGGCCGGGCAGCGCGGGCGAGGGATTGGTCGAGCGCGACGAAGCGCTGGCGCTTGCCGACGTGGTGATCGACTTCACCACGCCCGCGGCGTCCGCCGAACTGGCCAAAGCCTGCGCGGCGCGCGGCGGTCCGCCGCTGGTGATCGGCTCAACCGGTTTCACCGCCTCGGAGTTGGCCGCAATCGCCGAGGCGGCAAAGACAATCGCCATCGTGCGCTCCGGCAGCTATTCGCTCGGCCTCAACATGCTGACCGGCCTGGTCGAGCAGGCCGCGAGGGCGCTTGGGCATGATGACTGCGACATCGAAATCCTCGAAGCGCATCATCGCTTCAAGGTCGACGCGCCGTCGGGCACGGCGCTGATGCTGGGCGAAGCGGCTGCGCGCGGACGTGGCATTGAACTGGACGATGTGGCCAGGCGCGCCCGCGACGGCCTCGTTGGTCCGCGCGGTGCCGGCGAGATCGGCTTTGCCGTGCTGCGCGGCGGCGGCATCGTCGGCGAGCACAGCGTGAGCTTCCTTGCCGAAGGCGAGACGCTCACGCTTTCGCATGCCGCGGGCGATCGCTCGATGTTCGCGCGCGGCGCCATCGCGGCGGCGCTCTGGGTCGCCCGGCGGCCGCCCGGCGAATACGATATGCGCCATGTGCTGGGCTTTGGCGCCGTCTGACCCGCTCGTATTGCAGGATTTCGTTTCAGCAGCCGTCAAAACGGCTGAAAGCCAGCTGAAAGCTTGGCCATGCCATGACAGTTTTGTGGCGTTCGCCACATGAGCGGCTGGGAGTGGCCGCGAGGAGGAAATGCGGCGCGCTGCGTCGCCCAGTGGAGGAAGTTACGTGACCCGTCTCATCTCTAAACGCGTCCTGCGGTCGGCGCTGCTGACGCTTGCCATGGTTGGCGCTGGCGCATCGGCGGCCTCGGCTGCCGACAAGATCACCATCATCGTCGGCGGCATGGAAAAGCAGATCTATCTGCCGGCCGTGCTTACCCAGCAGCTCGGCTACTTCAAGGATGAGGGGCTTGACGTGGAGTTGGTGAACTCCCGCGCCGGCGTCGAGGCCGAGAACGAATTGCTGGCCGGCGCGGTGCAGGGCGTCGTCGGCTTCTACGACCACACCGTCGACCTGCAGTCGAAGGGCAAATACATCCAGTCGATCGTGCAGTTCAGCCAGGCGCCGGGCGAGGTCGAGCTGGTCTCGGCAAAGCACCCCGAGATCAAGTCGCCGGCCGACTTCAAGGGCGCGACGCTCGGCGTCACCGGCCTCGGCTCCTCGACAGATTTCCTCACCCAGTATCTCGCCGTTCGCAACGGCCTGAAGCCCGGCGACTACACGCTGCTTCCGGTCGGCGCCGGCAACACTTTCATCGCCGCGGTCAAGCAGGACCAGATCCAGGCCGGCATGACCACCGAGCCGACCATTGCCAAGCTGCTCCAGACCGGCGAGGCCAAGGTGTTGGTCGACATGCGCACGCCCGAGAAGACCAAAGAAGCGCTGGGTGGCGACTATCCGGCGGCCTCCTTCTACGTGCAGTCGAGCTGGCTTGAGGGTCACAAGGACGAGGCGCAGAAGCTCGCCAACGCCTTCGTCAAGACGATGAAGTTCATCGCCGGCCATTCGGCCGAGGAGATCGCCGACAAGATGCCGAAGGACTATTACGCC
>NZ_RZSA01000619.1:0-4075 GCF_003998075.1 Mesorhizobium sp. M2A.F.Ca.ET.037.01.1.1
TTATATGCCGTCGGAAGAATAGGCGTCACGGCGGCGACAGCTTGCCGATCGGAAGCCGATCGGAAGCCGATCGGACCGCGAGCGGTCACGCGGAGGGAATCTCCACATTGTCGATCAGCCTCGTCGTGCCGAGCCATGCTGCCGCGAGCAGGCGGCCGTCGCGGTCCCGTCGCCAGGGTGCAAGCGTGACGCTCGCGCGGGCGGCGACATAGTCGATCTTCCGGAAGCCTGCGGAGACAAGCGCCTTTGCAGCGTCTTCGGTGGCGCCGGATTCATCCGCACCGGCCGAAAGGGCCGCTGCCGCGCGGTGCAGGATACCGTTGAGCTGGCGCGCGATGTCGAGCTCGGCTTCGCTGAGATAGGCATTGCGTGATGACATGGCGAGGCCCTGGGCGTCGCGCACCGTTGGCGCGCCGATGATCTCGACAGGCAGGTCGAGATCGCGGCAGAGCTGCCTGACGACGCAAAGCTGCTGGTAGTCCTTCTCGCCGAACACGGCGCAGTCGGGCGCCGCCTGCAGGAAGAGCTTGGCAACCACGGTCGCGACGCCGTCGAAGAAGCTCGGCCTGAAGTCTGTCTCGAGACCCGACGAGGGGCCGCCCACCGCGATCTTGGTGGCGAAGCCGGCGGGGTACATTTCGCTTACGCTCGGCGTGAAGGCGAGATGCGCGCCTGCCTCCCGCAACCGGTCAAGATCGCGCGCCAGCTGGCGCGGATATTTGTCGAGGTCCTCCGTCGGCGCGAACTGCGTCGGGTTGACGAAGATCGAGACGACGCAGCGGTCGGCGCATTCGAGCGCGATCCTGACCAGCGAGATATGACCGTCATGCAGCGCGCCCATGGTCGGCACCATGGCGACCCTGAGTCCGGCCCGGCGCCACTCGCGCACCTGGGCGCGAAGGGCGGCGACGCTGTCGACGACGATTGCAGTGCTCATGTCTCGTCCTTGCCGGAGGTCGTCGTGAAGACGTGGTCGGGGCCGGGAAAGGCGCGGCTGCGCACCTCGGCCGCGTAGCGCGCCGCCGCATCGGCGATCACGCTGCGCAAGTTGGCGTATTCCTTCACGAATTTAGGCACGCGGTCGACGGTCATGCCGACCATGTCGTCGATCACCAGGATCTGGCCGTCGCAGTCGGCGCTGGCGCCGATACCAATGGTCGGTATGGAAATATGACGGGTCAACTTCGCGGCCACAGCCTCCATCGTTCCCTCTATGACAACCGAGAAAGCGCCGGCCTTTTCCACCGCCTCGGCGTCGCGGAAGAGCGCTGCGATGTTCTCCTCCGTGCGGCCCTTGATCCTGTATCCGCCGTCCCTTTCCACCGACTGTGGCTGCAGGCCGATATGACCCATCACCGGTATTCCCGCCGCAACGATGGCCGCGATCTGGGCGGCTATGTCGACGCCGCCTTCGAGCTTCACGGCCTGGCAGCCCGTTTCCTCGACAATGCGCTTCGCGGACGTCGAGGCTTGCGCCGGCGAGGCCTCATAGCTACCCGCCGGCATGTCGACCACGACGCAGGCCTTGGCCGAGCCGCGCATCACAGCCTGGCCGTGGGCGATCATCATCTCCAGCGAGGCGCCAAGCGTGGTGGCGTGGCCATGCAGAACCATGGCGACGCTGTCGCCGACCAGGAGCAGGTCGACATGCGGATCGAGCAGGCGGGCGACAGGGTAGGTATAGGCGGTGAGGCACACGATCGGCACGCCGCCCTTGCGGCGGCGAATATCTTCGGCGTTGATCCGGCTGTCGGCGGACGGTTTCCGGGTCAATCGTCACCTCCCTGAAGGCGCCCCGAACCGGGGCGGGTCGAGCTTTAGAAAGACAGGCAAGGCTTTGCAAGCCGCCCTGCCGCCAGCGGAGCGGCTGCATCGATTTAGCGCACGAAGCATTACATTCCGGGAGCGGCAAAACCCTTGCCTTCGCGGTGGCGTGACGCCATAAGCAGGGGAGAGGCGCAGCCGCTGCCGCCGCGAGGATCTGGATGAAAACTTTCCTGCTGCAGTTTTTCACTTGGTGGAACAGCCAGACGCTTGGCACCCGCTTCCACACCTGGCGCTTCGGCAAGAAGGTCGGCGAGGACGAAGCAGGCAACGTCTATTATGAAGGCGGTGTCGATTCGGAAGGTCGCACCCGCCGTTGGGTGATCTACCGCGACTATTCGGAAGCCTCGAAGATCCCGCCCGGCTGGCATGGATGGATCCATCACCGCGTCGACACGCCCCCTTCGGGCGAGAGCTACAAGGCGCGCGAGTGGCAGAAGCCGCATCGGGCGAACCTCACGGGAACGCCCGGCGCCTATCGGCCGCAAGGTTCGATCTTGACCAACCAGCATCGTCCGCAAGTGACCGGCGACTACGATGCCTGGACGCCGGGATCGTAATCACCCGGATCGCAATTCAAGGCGTCGCTTCGATCCTTTATCGCCACAATTGGCGTTTAGCTGCTTGCTGACTGCGCAGCCATGATTAGCCTTGGGCATTGAAGAATCACCCGGGCACAACCACCGGTGTTTGCATGAGCGATCCAGAGCAATTCCAGGAAAAGTGCGCAGCGGTTTTCCGTTCGGAATTGCGGCTCAGGATTCCAGCCCAAATCTCTAAGGCGCTGATCGCTGGGACGTCCCTTCTGCTTGCCTCGACAGCCGCTTTCGCCGCCGCGCAGGCGCCGGCCCCTGCGCCGGCTGCCTCCGAGCGTATCACCAACCCATTGGCCGAATTCGCCGGCATAGACAAGATCACCGGCCGCATCATCACCTTCGACGTCTATGTCGACGAGACCGTGCAGTTCGGCGCTTTGCAGGTCACGCCCCGCGTCTGCTATTCGCGGCCGGACACGGAGCAGCCGAAGACCGATTCCTTCGTCGAGGTCGACGAGATCACGCTCGATCGCAAGATCCGTCGCATCTTCACCGGTTGGATGTTTGCCGAAAGCCCTGGTCTCAACGCCGTCGAGCACGCCGTCTATGACGTCTGGCTCAAGGGCTGCAAGCAGAAGTCGGACGTGCCGCCGCCGACCGCGGCAAAGGCCGAGACGGGCAAGCCGAAGACCCAGGCCGCCAAGCCCAAGGCCGCGGCGGAGCCGGCGACCGAGCCGGCTGGCGCTGCCCCCGAGCCGACCGACGACGATCCCTCCAGCACCAACTGATCCCGGAACCTGCCCGCCTTTCAGCCGTTCCAACTCGGCAAGGCGAGGAGGATTCCGCGATGACCGCCACGAAGCCGATCATGGCCAACAAGCAAGAGCTTCTCGACATCGAGAAGGGCTTCTGGACCGGCGATTCCGCCTATTATGAAGCCAATGCCGATGTGGAATGCCTGGTGGCGTTTCCGCAAATGGCTAAGGCGATGACCAACTCCGAACTGGCGGCGACAGCCAGCAAACCCAACCGTTGGCGCGACCTCGACATCAAGCTGAAGGGCATGGTCGAGCCGGGCAGCGATATCATCATGCTGACTTACGAAGCGCGCGCGACGCGTGAGAACGGCGAATCCTATGCCGCGCTGGTCAGCACCGGCTATGTTCACCGCGCCGACGGCTGGAAGATGATGTTTCACGCGCAGACGCCGATGGATACGGCGCGGGACTGACCTCAGGGATAGAAGACGGCCTCGCCCTTCAGCGCCTCGGCCAGCAGCTTCTCATACTGGCCGCGCGGCACGTCGATGGCGCCGAAGCGCTTCAAATGCTCGGTGGTGAACTGCGTGTCGAGCAGCGCGAAGCCGCGCGCCTTCAGCCGCTCGACGAGATAATAGAGGCAGGTCTTAGAGGCATCGGTCTCCCTGGCGAACATGCTCTCGCCGAAGAACACGCGCCCGAGCGAAACGCCGTAAAGGCCGCCGACCAGACGGTCCTCGCGCCAGGCTTCGACCGAATGGCAGTGGCCGAGGCAATGGAGCTCGACATAGGCTTCGCGGATCGGCGCATTGATCCAGGTCGAGCGGCGCTCTTCGCGCTTCTCGGCGCAGCCGTCGATCGTCGCCTCGAAATCGAAATCGTAGCGGATCTCGAACGGGTGCTTGCGGATCGTTTTCTTGAGGCTGCGCGGCGTGTGGAACCCGTCCAGCGGAATGA
>NZ_RZSA01000061.1:0-12581 GCF_003998075.1 Mesorhizobium sp. M2A.F.Ca.ET.037.01.1.1
CGTGAAGATAGAGAACTCAGCCTCCTCATGTGGCGTGGGCTGGCAAAAAGCATGACCGGGCGGCAGTCCCGGGCCTGACAGAGGCTGCCTGTTCAGCAGGTCACCGACAGGGTGCGTTGCTCTGATCGGTTGGATCGGAAATGGATACGACGGAGGCGCACCAAAGGTGAGCGGAATTTTCGCGACAATTGCGCGGCGCTTCGCCCCGTTTGAGCCGATGGCCGACGCGATGCGCCCTGGCGAGAAGTTTCCCAGTTTTGTCCGGCGCGCCAGCGGCATGCAACAGGTCTATGTCAGCGTGATCGCAATTTCGGTTGCCTTGGCCAACTTTCTACCCATCGACCTGCAGAGACGGGTCGTCGATGTGGCAATTGCCGACAAGGACGTACGGGGGCTGCTGATGCTCGGCGGCCTTTATCTTGGGGCTATACTCCTGCATGCGGGCCTGAAATACGCACTGATCGTCTATCAAGGCTGGGTCGGAGAGAGCGTGGTGAAGACGGCCCGCGACCAACTCGCTCTCGTCGCCACGCAAAGGTCCGCGCGCGAGCACGCAAGGAGTGGTCAGACCGCCGGCATCATCGGCAACGAGATCGACTATGTTGGCGGATTTGTCGGCACCAGCATCTCTGATTGCGTGGTCAACGTCACGCTGATGGTCTCCGTCGCATTTTACATGACCTACATGCAGCCGGTGATCGCTCTGGTCAGCGGCCTGTCACTCCTGCCGCAAATCCTGCTTGCGCTTTATATGCAGAAGGACCTGAACACACTCGTGGAGCGGCAGGTCGCGCTGGTCCGAAAGCTTGGCAACCAAGCAGTCAATTCCTTCGCCAGCCACTCGACGAAGCGCCGAGCCGCCTTTCGCACCATACGCACGATCTTCAGCACCCGCATCGAATTCTATTTGTTGAAATTCGGGCTGAAGACGTTGCTGAATATAGCCAACGCGGCGGGGTCCCTGATGGTCCTGATCGTTGGCGGCTATCTTGTGATCCGCGGGCAGACGACGATCGGCACGGTCGTCGCCTTTATTTCGGGCTTCCAACGCTTGTCGGAACCCACAGGGGAACTTCTCGACTTCTATCGCTCCTATTCGCAAGCGAAAGTGCAATTCCGGATGATCGTCCAGTGGGTTGACGGCGATCATCCCGCGCAAACCGGACATTCCGCGCACAGAATAGATCGATGATCTTGCCAGCCTGTTGCCGGAACCGGTGCTCCGCAAGCGCAAGCCGATGGTTGGTAAACTATTGGCGCCCGTGGGTGACGGTCTTGCTTTTGTTAAGCGCCCTGCGCCGGTCGACCCGACGGTAAAATACGTCAACACCTGCATGAAGGTAGTGGTGCCCCTAGCCGGGATCGAACCAGCACTCCTTGCGGAACTCGATTTTGAGTCGAGCGCGTCTACCAATTCCGCCATAGGGGCTCAGGCCGGGCGGCCTGGATGGGCGCGGACTATACGGGCGGATGGGTGTTCGTCAACTGGCCTGTTGCGGATTTGCCCGCGCAACCGGCGGCATCGCCCACCCTTCGGCCTCGTGGCGACGCAGACATTGTGCGGCGCGGAAAATCTTTCTAGACAGGCGAAGCATTGAGCGCCTCGCATCCGGAAGCTGGATGCGGCGCTTTGGGTCCTTGTCTTCCTGCCTGCCGTTGCCCAAAACCGCCAAGCGTCCCGGGTGACATTGATCAGAGCAATTCCAGGAAAAGCGCGCTGCGGTTTTCCGTCCGGAATTGTGTCGACCGCATTAGGAGAGCCGATGCTTCGCGGACTTTACGACTGGACCCTGTCGCTGGCGGCGCGCAAATCCGCCGAATGGTGGCTGGCCTTCATCGCCTTCGTCGAAAGCTCCGTGTTCTTCATACCGGCCGACGTGCTGTTCCTGCCCATGGCGTTGGCGCGGCCTGATCGCGCCTATCGCTACGCCCTGACCGCCACGGTTGCCTCCGTGCTGGGCGGCATTGCCGGCTGGCTGATCGGCTACTATGCCTACGACACGATAGCGCGGCCGATCCTGGAGCATTTCGGCGGCCTCGACACCTTCGAGAGGTGGCAGTCGTCAGGCACCGGGCTGATGCTCGTGCTGCTCGTCACATCCGGCGCTGCGCACCTGCCGCCGATCAAGGTGGTCACCATTCTGGCCGGCGCGCTTCACGTCAACATTCTTGTCTTCGTCGTCTCGGCCATCGTGGCGCGCGGCGCGCGTTTCCTGCTGCTGGCCTGGCTGTTGCGCCGCTATGGTGAATCGATCCGGGAGTTCATCGAAAAGCGATTGGGATTGATCGTCGGCGCCGGCGCGGCTGCCCTGATTTTGCTCTATATCCTCGTCAGATACGCCCACGGATAGCGACGCAACAAACGGATCCGATTAGATGACAGCGACCATGAATGCCGACACCGGACGCCAGCGCACGCGCGCGGCGCTTTTTCTCGCCGTCGCCATGGCCGCGACCGTCGGCTCGGCGCTGGCTTTCCAATATATCGGCGGCTACATCCCCTGCCACCTCTGCCTCGAGCAGCGCACGCCCTATTATGTCGGCGCGCCGCTGATGCTGCTGGCGGTAATCGCCTCGATGCTTCATGCGCCGGCCTGGGCTACGCGCGGCCTGCTGGGGATCGGCGGCTTGCTGATGCTCTACGGCCTCTATCTCGGCGTCTACCACTCCGGCGTCGAATGGCATTGGTGGGCCGGCCCGACCGACTGCACGGCGGGCGCCGGCCCGGTCGACACCGGCGGCAAGGGCGTGCTCGACGCGCTCGACAAATTCGTGCCGCCCTCCTGCGACAAGGCGGCGCTCCGCATCCTCGGTCTCTCGCTCGCCGGCTGGAACGCTATCGCCAGCCTCGTGCTGGCCGCCGTCGCCTTCCGCAGCGCGTTATCCCGCGACTGAGCCAATTTTCTATCGAACGGCACGGCGGAGAGTTCGTCCAGAAATTCGCCAGCCCGGATTGGCTGGCGCGGCTTTCGAGAACCGGAGCGGAGCGTACTTAAGTACGTGAGCACCGGAAGCGCAGAAAGCTGCGGCAGACGGCCGGGCTCGCGGATTTCTGCCGAACTCTAAGGTTCCAGCTCGACATCCCAGTAGAGATAATCCATCCAGCTTTCATGCAGATGGTTGGGCGGGAACAGGCGGCCGTTGTTGTGCAGGTCGTGCACCGTCGGCTGGTAGGGCTTCTGCAGCGGCCACATCTTGGCCTGCGCCGGCATCATGCCGCCCTTGCGAAGATTGCAGGGCGAGCAGGCGGCGACGACATTCTCCCAGGTCGTCGCCCCGCCGCGATGGCGCGGGATGACATGGTCGAAGGTCAGATCCTCCGGCGTGCCGCAATACTGGCACTGGAAACGGTCGCGCAGGAACACGTTGAAGCGGGTGAAGGCGGGATGCCGGGACGGCTTCACATAGGCCTTGAGGCTGACCACGCTCGGCAGCTTCATCGAGAAGGTCGGCGAGGAGACGGCGTGCTCGTATTCTGCGACGATGTTGACCCGGTCGAGGAAGACAGCCTTGATGGCGTCCTGCCACGACCAGAGCGACAGGGGGTAATAGCTGAGCGGGCGGTAGTCCGCATTCAGCACCAGCGCGGGAAGCCCATCCGGAGATACGGCAACCGTCACGTCCTTCGCCTCCTACATTCCAAACCGAACGGCGCGGATACTGTAAGCCCGACATGACAGGGATGTGAAGCGGATTGTCTCTCGCCGAAACTCTCAAAAACGCATGATTTTCATGCTTTATTGGCCATTTCGACGGGAGGCGCCGCGTCCCTGCCCTTCAGTTCACGATAGTAGGCCCAAAAAAGCCGCGACGCGACACCCCGCCAGGGGCTCCATGATTCGGCCAGCCGGATCAGCATTTTCTCCGGCGGACGCGGGTCGATGCCGAGCGCATGGCCGACCGCCGTCTGCAGCGCGACATCGCGCGCGGGGAAGACGTCCGGATGGCCGGCGGCGAACAACAGATAGCATTCGGCCGTCCATGGGCCGATGCCGGGCACGGCCGTCATCGCGGCGATCGCCTCGCCGGCGTCCAGGGTGCACAGGTGATCGAGATCGAGCCCGCCGGCAACGGCTTGCGCGACCGCGAGCAGCCCGCGCTGTTTCGGCCGCGACAGACCGGCCTCGCGGAATATGTCCCCGCCGGCGGCGAGGATCGCCTGCGGCGTCAGCGGATCGACTAGCTTGACCAGACGGCCAAAAATGGCGTCGGCGCTGGCGCGGGAAACTTGCTGCGAAACGATGATCGAGGCCAGGCTTCGAAACCCCGGCTCCGACAGCCGAAGCGGCACCTCGCCCGCCTTGCCGCGCACCGTCTCCAACCGCGGATCGATTCGGCAGAGCGCGTCGAGCCCAGTCGCAATGTCGTCGAGCGAGGCGATGCGTTGCACGTTCTTGTTCCCAGGACGCCCGCGAAATGGCAATGGAGGCTAAATACCAACCGGCGAAAGCACCTTTCAACCCGAACGCCGCCCGAGAGATGACGCTCCTGACATTCCGCTTCGCGCCGAGCCCGAATGGCGAACTGCATCTCGGCCATGCCTATTCGGCCCTGCTGAACCAGCAGATGGCGACGCAGGTCGGCGGACGGCTGCTGCTGCGCATCGAGGATATCGACATCGCCCGCTGCACGCCGCAATTCGAGACCGGCATTTTCCGCGACCTCGAATGGCTGGGATTGCGCTGGGAACAGCCGGTGCGTCGCCAGTCGGAACATTTTGCCGAATACCAGGCGGTGCTCGACCGATTGGTCGCCGAGGAACTGGTCTATCCGGCCTTCATGAGCCGGGGCGAGATCCGCGCCTTCATCGCCGAGAGAGGCGGCCGCGACTGGCCGCGCGATCCTGACGGCGTGCCGCTCTACCCGCCGCTCGACAAGGCCCTGCCAGCCAGGGAGCGCAAGCGACGGATCGCCGAGAACATGCCCTTCGCCTGGCGGCTCGACGTCGAAGTGGCAAGGATGCGCGTCACCGCCGACCTGTCATGGACCGAATTCACCGATGAGACGATGTCGGCGACACGAGCGATCGAAGCGCAACCGCAGGCCTGGGGCGACGTCATCGTCGCCCGCCGCGACATCCCGACCAGCTATCATCTTGCCGTCGTCCTCGACGACGCGCTGCAGGGCGTCAGCCATGTCGTGCGCGGCCAGGACCTCTATGCGGCGACCGGCGTGCAGCGCCTGCTGCAGGAACTGCTCGGCCTGCCGCAGCCGCGCTATTTCCACCACCGCCTGATCCTTGGTCCGGACGGCAGGAAACTGTCCAAGAGCTTCAAGGACACCGGTCTTGCCGCGCTTCGCGAGGCGGGCATGTCGTCGCAGGACGTCAGGCGGCTTGTCGAGTTTGATTAAAGTCGCGCCATCCCGGCCTTGATCAGTGCCAGCACGCTGATGAAGGCAAAGGCGCCGCCGAGCCCACAGGCAACCGCCAGCCTGAGGTCGCTCAGGCTGATGCCATGCTTGCCGGCGACCGTCACCGCGGCAAAGAAGCCGAAGATGAACAGCAGCGTGTTGCCGGTCGGGCCAAACCCGCTCTCCTTCATGATCGCGTCGAGCGCCGTGCCGAAGAAGAAACCGAAGCCGGCAATGATCAGGAAGGCGAACAACAGCCAGGTCGTGTCGAGATGCAAAAACATGCCCACCCATGGCGCGCCGACGCGCCATGCCCCTCTTGGCACGGTTTGTTGAATTCGACTTAGCTTATGGATCAACCGTTTCGTTTTGCTTGCCGGATTGAACGGCATTAGAGCAATTGCCGTCATCAACCGTTCACCCCGGCAGCCTCCCACCCATGCAGAGCATCAAGCGGCTCATTCCCGCCTCCTTCGTCGTTCTGTGGGCGACAGGCTTCATCGGCGCGCGCTACGCCATGCCCTGGGCCGAGCCCTTTACGTTCCTTGCCATCCGCTTCGTCATAGCGGCGATCCTGTTTGCCGGCCTCGCCGTGCTGCTTGGCTCGCGCACGGCGACGCGCGACGAGGCGTTGCATGCGACGATGGCCGGCGTCCTCATGCATGGCGTCTATCTCGGCGCCGTCTTCTGGGCGATCCACCGGGGCATGCCGGCAGGGTTTTCGGCATTGATCGTCGGCCTGCAGCCGCTGATCACCGCCGTGCTCGCCGGCAGATTCCTCGGCGAGGCGATCCTGCCCCGCCATTGGGCCGGGCTCGCTGTCGGGCTTGTGGGCGTCGTCATTGTGCTGTGGCCGAAGCTCGGAGCGGTCGGCGGCGGCGTGACCGCGGCAACATTGACCGCCTCGCTCGTCTCGGTGCTTGGCATGAGCGCCGGCACCATCTGGCAGAAACGCTATGCTTCCGGCGGCGACCTGGTGTCGGCGACGATGTGGCAGTATGTCGGCGGCTCCGCCGTGATGATCCTGGGCTCGCTCGCCTTCGAGACGCGCGCCGTCACCGTCAATGGCGAGCTGATCTTTGCCATGGCCTGGCTGGTCCTGGTGCTGTCGGTCGGCGCCATCTTCCTGTTGATGGTGATGATCAGGGACGGCGAGATGTCGAAGGTCGCTTCGCTGTTCTACCTCGTGCCCGCCGTGACCGCGGTCATCGCCTGGATGCTTTTCGACGAGCAGCTCAATCTGCTGCAGATCGCCGGCATGGCGATCGCGACCCTTGGCGTAGGCCTGGCGACGGCGGGCAGGCAAGGGAAGGGAAGGGGAATTGAGGAATTGAAGAATTGAAGAACGGAGAACTGAGGAACTGAAGAACTGAAGAACTGAAGAAGAAGCCGGCAGCGCCGGATCGCTTTTTCTTCAATTCCTCAATTCTTCATTTCTTCAATTCCTCTACCGACGCAACTCACCCGACGCGCGCACGCGCCTCCAGATAGCGGCTGATGGCGGCGTTGAGCTCGCCGCCGAGGATGAAGATCGCCGAGATGATGTAGAGGAAAACCACCGCGATCATGATCGAGGCGAGCCCCGCATAGGTCGTCACGTAGGACGAGAAATGATCGAGATAGGTGGCGAAGATGGTCGAGCCGGCGAGCCAGGCGATCAGCGTGAAGACGATGCCCGGTATGATCGAGACAAAGCGGCGCTTGCCGGCCGGCAGCCAGATATGCACCGAGAACAGCCCGATGACGATGACGGTGGAGGCGACGACGTAACGCCACAGCGTGATGGTGCCCATATAGGGCTTGATCCATTCGAGATGCGCCTCCGCCAGCCTGGCCAGCAGAGGGGCGAACACCAGAAGCACGCTGACGGCCAGGAAACAGGCCGTGGCGATCAGCACGAAAATGATGCTTCGCACCCTGCGGTGGATGATGCCGCGCGTTTCGGTGACACGATAGGCCCGGTTGAGCGAGGTGCGCAGCGCCTCGATGCCGTTCGACGCGAAATAGGCGGCAAGCACGACGCCGTAGGTCAAAAGGTCGGTTCGCCTGACGGTGAGAACGTTCTGCACCTCGCGCGCGATCGGCTTGGCGATCTGCTCCGGCCAGGTGTCGAAGACGAGATGCACCGCCGTGTCCGAGAACGCCTGCGCGCCGAGGAAGCTGGCCAGTGTCGTGGCGAAGATCAGGAACGGAAACAACGCCATCAGCGAGGTGATGGCGAGATGGCTGGCCATCGCCCAGCCGTCGTCATTGTTGAAATGGCCGATCGCATCGTAGAGCACGCGCTTGACGGCGACGATATTCCTGAGCAAGGACCCGCGCTCCGCTCGATTGTGTCGACGCCGCGAATATGGGAAGTGATTGCAGCAAATGGCAACCCCAGGTCAGACAACGTCCACCGTCGCGAAAGAATTGCGCACCGTCATCGTCACCGGGGCCTCCTCCGGCATCGGCGCGTATTGCGCGCGGGCGCTGAAGGCGGAGGGCTGGCGGGTCTTCGCAACGGCGCGCAAGCCGGCCGACATAGCCGTGCTCGAGGCCGACGGCCTGGAGGCCTTCTATCTCGATTATCGTGAGCCGGAATCCATCGCCGCGCTGGTCGAGGCGGTGCTTGAACGCACCGGCGGCACGCTGGACGCGCTGTTCAACAACGGCGCCTACGCTCAGCCCGGCGCCGTCGAGGACCTGCCGGTCGCAGCGCTGCGCGAGCAGTTCGAGGCCAATTTCTTCGGCTGGCATGATCTCACCCGGCGCGTCATGCCGGTCATGCGTCGCCAGGGGCACGGCCGTCTCGTCCATTGCTCCTCGATCCTCGGACTGGCGCCTGTCCGCTTCCGCGGCGCCTATTCGGCATCCAAGCACGCCATCGAAGGCCTGATGCTGTGCATGCGCCAGGAACTCGACGGCAGCGGCATCCACCTTTCCCTCATCGAACCGGGACCGGTGACGTCGAAGATCGCCAGCAATGGCCTGCCCTGGTTCCTGAAGAACATCGATGTCGAAAAGTCCGTCCACCGCGCGGATTATCAGGCGCAGCTCGCCCGGCTCCAGGCCGGCGGCAGCGTGTCGAAGCTGAAGCCCGGGCCGGAGGTCGTGCACAACGCGCTCCGCCACGCGCTTCTGTCACAGCGCCCGCGCCCGCACTATGTGGTAACGGTGCCGGCCAGGATCGGCGCGGCACTCAAACGCATCCTGCCGGCGTCAATGCTGTACCGCGTGCTCGCCAGGCGCGCCTGACCGAAACTGAACCGGAGCCAGCCAGATGGTCATCGTCTTGAAGATTCTCGCCGTCATCGCGATGGCGGCCGTGCTGATCGTGCTGGTTCGCGGCCTGATCAACATGATGCGCGGCGGCTCCGGCGTCACCTCGAACAAGCTGATGCAAGCCCGTGTGATGCTGCAGGCCGTGGCGTTGGCGCTGCTGTTGCTGGTGGTCTATTTCACGCGCAAATAGAGGTCTTTTGGGGACGTTATGGTCAAGCTCAACAAGATCTACACCCGCACCGGCGATGACGGCACCACCGGGCTCGGCACCGGCGAGCGGCGGCTGAAATCCGACCTGCGCGTCGACGCCTATGGCACGGTCGACGAGGCCAATGCCTGCATCGGCATGGCCCGCATCCATACCGCCGGCCAACATCCCGCGATCGAGGCCATGCTGTCGCGCATTCAGAACGATCTGTTCGATCTGGGAGCCGACCTCGCCGTGCCCGACGGCGGCAAGCCCCTGGAATACGAGCCGCTGCGTATCGTCGCCGCCCAGACCGGCCGCGTCGAACAGGACATCGACCTCCTCAACAAGGACCTGCAGCCGCTGAAATCCTTCGTGCTGAACGGCGGCACGCCGGCCGCGGCCGCGCTCCATCTGGCCCGCACCGTGGCGCGCAGGGCCGAGCGCCTGATGGTGGCGCTGGCCCAGGATCCGACCGAGCATGTCAACCGCGAGGCGCTCAAATACGTCAACCGCGTCTCGGATTTCCTGTTCGTTGCCGCCCGTGCGGTCAATGACAATGGAAAGGCCGACGTGCTATGGGTTCCCGGCAAGAACCGCTGAATCCAGGGGCGGGAGGGTCCGATGTTCATCCCGCTTTACGACACCAACAGGCTGCGCCACATCCGTCTGCAATATGTGACGATCGGTCTGATGGTGGTGAATGCGCTGGTCTATCTGGCGACCACGCTTGGCGGTGAGAACTTCACCAATGCCGCGGTTCTCGGCCTCGGCTTCATTCCCTCGGTGGTCCACCACAAGGTCGAGCTGTCGCCTGAATTCGTCGTCATACCCGAAAGCCTCAGCTATCTCACCTATTCCTTCCTGCACGCCGACATTTTCCATCTAGGCGGCAACATGCTGTTCCTGTGGGTGTTCGGCGACAATGTCGAGGATGCGCTCGGCCACATACGCTACCTGATCTTCTACTTGGCCTGCGCTGTCGCCGGCGCTTTCTTCCAGGGGCTGGTGGCCTGGGATTCGCAGGTGCCGCTGATCGGCGCGTCCGGCGCCATTGCCGGCGTCGTCACCGCCTATCTGATTCTCTACCCTCGCGTGAAAGTCTGGGTGCTGGCCTTTGCCCGCATCCCCTTGCGCATTCCGGCCTTCATCCCGCTGATCCTCTGGATCCTGTTCCAGATCGTGATGTTCGCCGCCGGCGGAGAGGACCGGATTTCCTGGGCCTGCCATATCGGCGGCATCCTCGCCGGATTCGTGCTGGTGCTGGTGCTGCGCAGCCGCGGCGTGCCGCTGCTGGCCGGCGCCGACGGCGAGCCGGACCCGACGCCGAACATCCAGCAGCCGCCTGTCCCCGTCGAGCCCGCCGCGAGCGACGGCACCCCGGCGCAGCCGGGGTCGCAATGGGGCCGTGGAGCAGCGACGCCTCGGGACTGAACCGATTTGGGTGCCTCGTGGGATATTGACGCGCGGATTTGCCGCCACTACGGAAACGGCACCGCTGGGCGGATATTCCGCCCGTAATGTCGGCTTTCGACAACTCTGACAGGGCGTACGCTGCTATAGCGCCCCGACTATCTCAGGAGAGGTGACAGGAAAATGAAGATCCTTGTGCCCGTGAAGCGGGTTGTGGATGCCAACGTCAAGGTCCGGGTGAAAGCCGACGGACTCGGCGTCGAGCTCGCCAATGTCAAGATGGCGATGAACCCGTTCGACGAGATCGCGGTCGAGGAAGCGATCCGCATCAAGGAAGCCGGCAAGGCGGAAGAGATCATCGTCGTCTCGGTCGGCCCGCAGCAGGCGCAGGAAACGCTGCGCACCGCGCTCGCCATGGGCGCCGACCGGGCCATTCTGGTTAAGACTGACGAGCAGACCGAGCCGCTCGGCGTCGCCAAGGTGCTGAAGGGCGTGGTCGAGGCGGAGAAGCCCGGCCTCGTCATCCTCGGCAAGCAGGCGATCGATGACGATTCGAACCAGACCGGCCAGATGCTGGCGGCGCTGCTTGGCTGGTCGCAGGGCACCTTCGCCTCCAAGGTCGAGCTTGCCGGCGATCATGCCAAGGTGACGCGCGAGGTCGACGGCGGCCTGCAGACGGTCGAACTGAAGATGCCGGCGATCGTCACCGCCGACCTTCGCCTCAACCAGCCGCGCTATGCATCGCTGCCCAACATCATGAAGGCGAAGAAGAAGCCGCTCGACGAGAAGAGCCCGGCCGACTTCGGCGCCGACGTCAAGCCGCGCCTCAAGGTGATCAAGACCGAGGAGCCGGGCGGCCGCAAGGCGGGCGTCAAGGTGAAGTCGGTGGCCGAGCTGGTCGAGAAGCTGAAGAACGAAGCCGGCGTGCTCTAAGCGATCGGGAAAGGATAAAGACAATGGCAATTCTCCTCATCGCCGAACACGACAACGCAAGCCTTTCCGACCAGACCGCCAAGGCGCTGTCGGCGGCGCTCCAGATCGGCGCGGAAGTCGACGTGCTGGTGGCCGGCAAGGGCGCCAAGGGCGCGGCCGACGCCGCCGCCAAGCTGAAGGGCGTTCGGAAAGTGCTGCTGGCCGAAGCGGACGAGCTTTCGGAACGCCTCGCCGAGCCGACTGCGGCTCTCGTCGTCTCGCTTGCGGGCGGCTACGACACGATCATCGCGCCGGCCACTTCCGCCGGCAAGAACATCGCGCCGCGCGTCGCCGCCCTGCTCGACGTCGCCCAGGTGTCGGAAATCATCGAAGTGGTCTCGCCTGACACCTTCAAGCGGCCGATCTATGCCGGCAACGCCATCCAGACCGTCCAGTCGACCGACGCCAAGAAGGTCATCACGGTGCGCACCGCCTCCTTCGCGGCAGCGCCGGAAGGTGGTTCTGCCGCGGTCGAGACGGTCGGCGCCGCCGCCAACCCCGGCCTGTCGTCCTTCGTCGAGAACAAGCTCTCGGAGAACGATCGTCCGGAACTGACCTCGGCCAAGATCATCATCTCCGGCGGCCGCGCGCTCGGCTCTTCGGAGAAGTTCCAGGAAGTCATCCTGCCGGTCGCCGACAAGCTCGGCGCCGCGGTCGGCGCGTCCCGCGCCGCGGTCGACGCGGGCTATGCCCCGAACGACTGGCAGGTCGGCCAGACCGGCAAGGTGGTCGCGCCCGACCTCTACATTGCCGTCGGCATCTCCGGCGCCATCCAGCACCTGGCCGGCATGAAGGACTCCAAGGTGATCGTCGCCATCAACAAGGACGAGGAGGCGCCGATCTTCCAGGTTGCCGATTACGGCTTGGTCGGCGATCTCTTCGTCATTTTGCCGGAGCTGCAAAAGGCGCTTTGACGCCGTCCGTTCTGGCATATTAAAATCCAAAGGGTGGGGTAGACGAAGTCGCCCCGCCCTTTTAGTTTGCACTGCACAAAAAGCGGGCCATCAAGGTCCGGAGCCAATCCGGCGGTTCGCCTCCGGATTGCGGGAAACAAACAAGCAGGAGCGTCTTTGTACTTCAAGGAAGTGCGGACGTTCCGGACGGGATCGGGGTTCATGAGCAAGATCGAGACGATCGGCATTGTCGGCGCGGGTCAGATGGGTGGCGGTATCGCCCATGTCTCTGCGCTGGGCGGCTACAAGGTCCTGATCCACGACATATCGGCCGACCGGATCGAGAAGGGCATCGCCACCATCAGTGGCAACATGGCCCGCCAAGTCGGTTCCGGCAAGCTTGAGGAAAAGGCGCGCAACGAAGCGATGGCGCGCATCTCCGCCGCTCCGGCCATGGCCGACCTCGCCGCCTCGATCACGAGGTCGGCGGCGACCGAGGA
>NZ_RZSA01000620.1:0-4061 GCF_003998075.1 Mesorhizobium sp. M2A.F.Ca.ET.037.01.1.1
GTACCAGATCATCTTGATCGCGGTATCGTTGGCCTCGGAACCGGAATTGGTGAAATAGGCCTTGCTCATCGGCACCGGCGCCATCTGCACCAGCTTCTCGGCCAGGTCGATCAGCGGCGCATGCGCCTTCGAGCCGAAGTCGTGGTAAAAGGGCAGCTTCGACATCTGTCTTGCCGCGGCTTCGACCAGCCGCTTTTCCGAGAAGCCGACGGCGACGCTCCACAAGCCCGCCATCGCCTCGATGTAGCGATTGCCGGCAATGTCCTCGACATAGACGCCATCGCCCTTTTCGATGACCAGCGGACCGGTTTCCTGGTGCTTGCGCGCGTTGGTGTAGCCGTGCATGTGGTAGCGGATATCGCGGGCTTCGGGGGAATTCGGTCTGGCGTCCATCATGGTGGGGTCCTGTCTTGGGGGTCCAAAGCGGAAATAGGACGAGCTTCCTCGTTGTGAAATCCGAAAGTTCCGCGTTGCATTGTCACGGCTGATGCCTCATCGCGAAGGCTGGTCGCAAGAGCCGCGAAGCCGGTATCGATAGCGCCAACAAGCCGCGACAGTCGCGGAACTGATGGCGCAGCAGGGTTAGCAATGGAACAAGTCGACTGCATTATCGCGGGCGCAGGCGTGATTGGTCTGGCGGTCGCGCGCGCATTGGCCGCCAAAGGTCTCGACACGCTTGTCCTCGAAGCCGCGGATGCCATCGGCACCGAGACGAGCTCGCGCAATTCGGAAGTCATCCATGCCGGGATCTATTATCCGCAAGGGTCGCTGAAGGCCCGGCTCTGCGTCGCTGGCCGCGACATGCTGTATCGGTACTGTGCGGAACGCGCGATCCCGCATCGCCGCGCAGGCAAGCTGATCGTCGCGACCGACGAGGCCCAGGACCCCGTGCTCGCCACGATCCAGGCTGGCGCCGCTGCCTGCGGCGTCGACGATTTGCGCTTCGTCTCCGCCGCCGAAGCGCAAGCCCTGGAGCCGGCGCTTCACTGCACCATGGCGCTGCTTTCGCCGTCCACTGGCATCATCGACAGCCACGCGCTCATGCTCGGCCTGCTCGGCGACGCCGAGGAGCACGGCGCGACGCTGTCGCTCAACACCCGCATCGTCTCGGGCCGCGTCGAGCCGGGCAGGATCGTGGTGCGGACGATGGACGCGGCGAGCGGCGAGCAGTTCGAGATCGCCGCGCCGCGCCTTATCAATGCGGCCGGCCTGGGCGCCGTCGCCTTGGCAGGCTCGCTGGAAGGATTTGGTCGGCAATTCCTGCCGGCGCTTCGCTACGCCAAGGGCAATTATTTCTCGGTTGCCGGGCGCGCACCCTTTTCACATCTTATTTATCCCGTGCCTGAGCCCGGCGGGCTCGGCGTCCATCTTACGCTCGATCTTGCAGGCGCCGCACGCTTCGGACCGGACGTCGAGTGGACGGACACGATCGACTATCGCATCGATCCGGCGCGCGGTGAGCGCTTCTATGCCGCGATCCGCAAATATTGGCCCGATCTGCCCGATGGCAGCCTGCAGGCGGCCTATAGCGGCATCCGGCCGAAGCTCTCCGGCCCAGGCGACGCCAACAGCGATTTCGTCATCCAGGATGCCGCAACGCATGGCATCGACGGCCTCGTCAATTTGTTCGGCATCGAAAGCCCCGGCCTGACTGCCAGCCTGGCGATTGCCGAGCACGTGATGTGTATCCTCGCGCCCAAGACGGGCTGACGACGCCGCGGCGTGAAGACGCGGCGCCCTGGCACTCAATGCCGCGCCCACGTCCTACGAGGCGGTATCTGAAGCGATCGCGCACGAACTCGTTGAAGAATTGGCCTTTTGAGAAAGCTGCCTTGAAGGCCATGTAGATCTCGGGTTCCACATCCTCATAGTCGTAGCGGTCGCCGCTCGGAACGAACCATACCGAAAGGACTCGCCGCGACGTATCGTAGTGAATGTTCTGGATTGCGGTGGAAGGCATGGCCGGCATCCTGCTTCCATCCTAACCCTTCACGCATCTTCCAGGTTCCGCGGGCCGTGAGCGGCCTTGCACACGTGCTCCGATCGCCTATCTGAGCCGCATGTCATCAGCCAAACGCCCGACCAGGGAGAGCGCCCGCCAGGGCGATCTCTTTGGTGCGCCCTCGCTGCCCGCAAGCCCGCCCGAAGGCTTCTCCTACAAGCCGGAACTGATCACCCGTGACGAAGAGCACGCATTGGTCGGCCATATCCGCGGCCTGCCTTTCAAGCCGTTCGATTTTCATGGCTATCTTGCCAACAGGCAGGTCGTCGGCTTCGGCCTGCGCTATGACTATGAGCGTCGCCAGGTGCTCGAAGCGCCGCCCATTCCGGACTTCCTGCTGCCGCTGCGCGCCAAGGTCGCCGAATTCGCGGGCGTCGCGGCGAGCGAATTCGCGCAGGTGCTCATCAACGAATATCGCCCGGGCGCCGGCATAGGCTGGCATCGCGACAAGCCGCATTTCGAGCTGGTCGCCGGCGTCTCCCTGCTGGCGCCCTGCAGTTTCCGGCTGCGCCGCAAGAGCGGCGCGGCATGGGACCGGGCAACGATCGACGTCGAGCCCAGGTCGGTCTATCTCATGGCCGGCCCGTCGCGAAACGAGTGGGAACACTCCATCCCGCCTGTCGCGCAACACCGCTACTCCGTCACCTTCCGGACGATGCGCGTCTCTTAGAGCGTTTCACCGTTTTACGGAAACGGCGAACCGCTCTATCTTTGTTTTTGAAGCAATGCCGGACGGAAAACCGCTCACACTTTTCCTGGAATTGCTCTAAGTCGCCGCTGTCGCGGCTTTCCTGGAACCATCACCCGGCCCCGGGGTTGTGTCGTCAGATTTCGAGATCGAAAGGAAAGATGATGCGCACCTTGACGATAGTCCTGACGCTGTCGGCAATGGCATTGGCGCAGCCCGCTTCTGCTCAACGCGCCGATCCGCAGCCGCCGCAAGCCCCGCCTCCTGCTCAGGAGCCCATTCCACACCAGCCGCAGTCCGGCCAGCCGCAGCCCGGCCAACCACAACCAGGCCAGGACGATGCCGCCCAGAACGTCACCAACATCGTCGTGGTGGCGATGGAGGACCTGCCTTCGGAAGTGAAGGCGCAGGCGGAGGCCATAGTCACCAGGACGACTGCCAAGGAGCTGGCCAAGCTGCAGAGCTCGGTCGATGCCTCGCCCGAGGCGACGTCGGTCCTGCATGCGAACGGGCTGAATTCCTCGCAGGTCGTCGCAGCCAACATCGACGGTGACGGCACGCTGACGCTGATCATCCAGACGACGGCCTGACCTAAAGCATGTCTCCCGAAAGTGGGAACCGGTTTCGGGACCAAGGACATGCGTAGAATCAAGAACCTAAAGCGCAGGGAGCGAACCTGAAAGATCGCGACGCGCTTTAGGGGCATGACCCGGCCGAACGGCCGCCGTCGCCTTCGATCCTCACTCTTGCGGAGGTCGCCATGACCGAAGCCGCAGTCCGCAACTTCACCCTGAATTTCGGGCCGCAGCACCCGTCCGCGCATGGCGTGCTGCGGCTGGTGCTGGAATTGGACGGCGAGATCGTCGAACGCGCCGACCCGCATATCGGCCTGCTCCATCGCGGCACCGAGAAGCTGATCGAATACAAGAACTACCTGCAGGCCCTGCCCTATTTCGACCGGCTCGACTATGTCGCGCCGATGAACCAGGAGCATGCCTTCTGCCTTGCCGCCGAAAAGCTGCTGGAAATATCGGTTCCGCGGCGGGGGCAACTCATCCGCGTATTGTTCTGCGAGATCGGGCGGCTGCTGTCGCATCTTCTCAACGTCACCACGCAGGCCATGGATATCGGCGCCCTGCCCCCGCCGCTCTGGGGCTTCGCCGAACGCGAGAAGCTGATGGTGTTTTATGAACGCGCATCTGGCGCCCGCATGCACGCCAATTATTTCCGCGTCGGCGGCGTGCACCAGGATCTGCCGGAAGAGCTGCTCGACGACATCTGGAATTTCTGCGATCCGTTCCTGAAGGTCTGCGACAATCTCGAAGGGCTGCTTACCGACAACCGCATCTTCAAGCAGCGCAACGTCGATGT
>NZ_RZSA01000621.1:0-4054 GCF_003998075.1 Mesorhizobium sp. M2A.F.Ca.ET.037.01.1.1
GCCGCGGCAGTTCGCCATCCTTCCAGCTCGGTCGAAGAGCATAATCGGATATCAGTGCCGGCAGCCGCTCCGCAAACCGCGCGGCATCGATCCGCTCATGGTGGATCCGTCGCGACGATGAAGGCTGGACCGGCGGCTCGAGCCGTCTTCCTGCGAGAGCATCAAACGCCCGCCCGCAGGGGCCGAGCGCCAGCCGAGCCAGCCCGGGCCATTTACTCTGCAGCAAGGCGGCGGCCATGGCGCCCGGCTGAAAAACACAGGTCCATTCCAGACAATGCACCGGCAAGAGCTGATACTTCATCGGACGCGCGAAGGCCAAGGATGTCCGGTTGGCCGAATCGGTCAGATATAGATCGAACTCGCCCTGATGCAGGGCACGCAGCAATTGCGGCCCGGCCCAACCGTGATCGGTGCTGGAATCGGTCATGAAGGGACCGATGATCGCGGCGTTCAATGGCCTTCCATTGAGCTCATAGCGGGCTTTCAAAACGCCCATGAACCCGCCGAGGCCGCCCTGCGGGTTTATCTGGACAAGGGCCTTGTTCTCACCGCCGTCAAGATAAAGCTTTCTCATATAGTCCGCCGTCCGCGCGATCGCGTGATCGCGAAGGCGGCGACGGCGGAACTTCGTCAGGAAGAGTGCGGCGACGCGATCGAGATCCTCGGCGGCGAGCGGCCGTACCGAGCCATGGTCGGGCACCGACGGCGCCGGCGTCTTTCTCGAACCCCCATTTGCGGAGACCAAATCCATCATGAATGCCTATGCAAGGTCCTCTGTCGGCAGGTGAGATCCTAGAATTTACAAAGAAATCTTCTTCCGACCGGCATGCCTGTAGAAATCTCCAGGAGACCTGCGCATGCCACATCCGACTTGCCCTTCTGAAGGTATACGCCGAAAACTGTTTAAATAATGTAATATCGCATGGCGTTGCTGATGAAATGACTCAAACTTTAAGTATATGGAGACGAATTTAAACACCGCATTACCTCACTCAAGCCGCGTGACGAGAGCGCGGTTGCAGACCTTGGATTGATCTGCGCTGCTGCAGGGGAGCCAGAGGACCGACGGCCCAGCCGGAGCCGGGCCGTCCTTTCCTCAGGCGACGAGGCCTTTGGTCAGTTCGAGCGCCTGCCGCTCGAACAGCCGTCGGTAGATGCCGCCATTGAGGCGGATCAGATCGTCATGCGAACCCTCTTCGGCGATACGGCCTCGATCGAAGACCAGCAGGCGGTCGAGCGCCCGAACCGTCGAGAGCCGGTGCGCGATGACAAGGGTCGTGCGCCCCACCATCAGCCGCTCCATCGCCCTCTGGATCAGCACTTCCGATTCCGAATCCAGGCTCGATGTCGCCTCGTCCAGGATCAGGATGCGCGCATCCGCCAGGAAGGCTCGCGCGATCGCCACGCGCTGCCGCTCACCGCCAGAAAGCTTCACACCGCGCTCGCCGACCAGGGTTCCGTAGCCCTTGGGCAGGTTGGTGATGAAATCATGCGCGCTGGCGAGTTTCGCCGCATGCTCGATCTCGGCCTGGCTGGCGCCGGGCCTGGCATAGGCGATGTTCTCGGCAAGCGAGCGGTGGAACAGGATCGGCTCCTGCTGGACGATGGCGATCTGGCTGCGCAGCGACGCCTGCTCGACCTGCGAGATGTCCTGCCCGTCAATCAGGATCCGCCCGGCATTCACGTCATAGAGCCGCTGGATCAGCTTGACGAAGGTCGTCTTGCCCGAGCCCGAATGCCCGACCAGTCCAATGCGCTCGCCAGCCGCGATGTCGACCGAGAAATCGCGGTAGAGCGGCAGAAGATGGTTGCCGTAGTGGAACGTCACCTTGTCGAAGGCGACGCGCCCATCGGTGATCCGGATCGGCCGAGCTCCGGGCCGGTCCTCGATGCCGAGCGGTTCGGACTGGAAGTCGACCAGTTCCTCCATGTCGTTGACCGAGCGTTGCAGGTTGCGGATATGCGTGCCGATGTCGCGCAGATAGCCCTGCAGCACGAAGAACGAGGTCAGCACGAAGGCGACGTCGCCGGCGCTCGCCTGGCCCCAGGCCCATAAGATGAGGGCAAGGCCGATGACTGCCGCCCGCATGACCAGCAGCAGCGCCCCTTGCGTGGTGCCGTTGGCAGTGCCGCGCATCCAGGTGCGGCCGGTGCGCAGCCGCCATTTGGCGACCACGCGCGCCAGCCGCGCTTCCTCGCGGGCCTCCGCGCCAAAGCCTTTGACGACGGCATTGCAGCTCACCGCGTCCGCCAGCGCGCCGCCCAGCCGCGTGTCCCAGCTGTTGGCGAGCCGCGCGGCGGGCGCGACATAGCCGAGCGAGAGCATCGCCGTGACGGCGATGAACAGCACCGAGCCGGCCGCCACGACAGCCCCCATCAGCGGCCAGAACCAGCCGAGCAGCAGCGTCGATCCGACGAGCATGACGACCGATGGCAGGAGCGCGATCAGGATCGTGTCGTTGAGCAGGTCCAGCGCCCACATGCCGCGCGTTATCTTGCGCACCGTCGATCCGGCAAAGCTGTTGGCGTGCCAGTCCGTCGAGAACCGCTGCACCCGATGGAAGGCGTCGGCGGCAATGTCCGACATCATCTTCAGCGTCAGCTCGACGATCCACAGGAAGGCGACATTGCGCAGCACGACGCCCGCCAGCGCCAACGCCATCAGGATCGAGAACGCCGTCATCGCCGCGTTCCAGGCGACTTCATCGGTCCCGGCGCCGCTTGCGACCGCGTCGACCAGGCGGCCGGAATAGAAGGGCGTCAGCACATCGGCCAGCGTCGAGAGCAGGAATGCGCCCATGATGAGCGAAAGCCGCCACGGCTGGCGCCGCCAGTGGCTGAACGTGAAGCCGAGCACGCTGCGAAAGGCGCCGGCGCGCAGATCGATCTTGAAACGAGCCATGATGTCATCCGGGCGCAAACGAGCCCGGTCCCGGTAAAATCAAATTGGAAAACCCGCATCCGCGCCCTGCGGCGCCTCAAAAGAGCGGGAGGTTCAGTATGGTAGGCCGCCTGCCCTGAGGCGGCGACCGGCAGCGGCTAATGCCTGTGCTGCGCCCGGCTCTCCGAAAACCTTCGGAAAGCCCGAGCAGACCTAGGCTTCGCGGCCTCGCATAACGATGTCAAATTCTGCCATACGGTCCTCCCGGAAGGGAATCGCGGAGAGGTTCTTATAGGGAGGCATCGGCCGATCGCCAAGCCGGACCGTCGCCAAAACGACATCTGGTCCAAGCACTGAGACGAATTTGCAACAACGGCAGGTTGCGCGGCCTGGTGCATGCCGCACAGAAGCGGCTGAATTGGTTTCAGTCCGACGCGCTTTAAGCCGTCGGCTTGCCCGCTTTGCGATCCAGCCGCATGTAGCGTCCGTCGGTCGACGCCTTGAATCCGAACTTCTCGTAGAGGCTGTGGGCGTCGTCGGTCGACAGGCTCCAATGCGTCACCGTGCTGACTTCGGGATGATCGATCAGCGCCTGGACGAGCCGCTTGCCGATCCCCCGACCGCGATGCTGTGGCCAGATGATGACGTCGGCGACATAGGCAAAGACCGTGTAGTCGGTGATCGCGCGGGCGAAGCCGACCTGCTCGCCATCGAGATAGGCGCCGGCGCAGAGCGAGTTGTCGAAGGCCCGGCGGTGGGCCTCGTCGGTCCGCGACGCGCCCCAATAGCTTTGCATGAGCTGATCGGACGTTGCCCGGAAATCGATCCGCGACAGGTCGAAGCTGATTTCTATGTCTTGCATGCGCTGCGCTGCCGCAATCTCGCCGGGGATCAACCGCGATCCCGGAACCGGTTGGTGATTGGATAACGGCGGTCGCGGCCGAAATTCTTCCGCGTGATCTTCACGCCGGGCGCCGCCTGCCGGCGCTTGTATTCGGCGATGTAGAGCAGGTGCTCGACACGGGTCACCGTCGCCCGGTCATGGCCGCGCGCGACGATGTCGTCGACGCTCATCTCGTTCTCGACCAGGCATTCCAGGATGTCGTCCAGCACCGGATAGGGCGGCAGCGAATCCTGGTCGGTCTGGTTCTCGCGCAGTTCCGCCGATGGCGC
>NZ_RZSA01000622.1:0-4053 GCF_003998075.1 Mesorhizobium sp. M2A.F.Ca.ET.037.01.1.1
GTCCGGGTCCCGACAATATGACGATCGTCGCCCGCACGATCTCCAGCGGCGCCGCGTCGGGCATCGCCTATGGGGCCGGGACGGTGGTCGGTATCCTCATCTTTCTGGTGCTCGCCACCTTCGGTCTGTCGATCCTCGCCGCCAAGATGGCGGTCGTCATGACTGTGCTTCGCTATGGCGGTGCGGCCTATCTGATCTGGATTGGCATCAGGTTGTGGACCGCCATTCCCGTGGTCCCGGCATCGCAGCCGGTATCGAACCGGCGCGGCTTGCTGGCGACCTTCGCCGCCGGCATCGCGCTCAACCTCGGCAATCCGAAGATGCCGCTGTTCTATGTCGCGTTGCTGCCCAATGTGGTCGGCGCGTCGCTCAACACAGGCGATCTTGGCGTGTTGGTGACGGTGATCCTGATCGTCGAGGCCGTGGTCATCGGCGGACATGTCCTGCTCGCCGGCCGAGCCCGCGGCCTCTTGCGCACACCAGCGATCGTGCGCCGCGTCAACCGCGCCGCCGGTGGCGTGATGATCGGCGCCGGCGTGGCCGTGGTCGCCACGCGCTGAGAGACGCCGGTTCAATGGCAGGCGATAGACAGCTGAGGTAGGCGCTGTCCCGCCGGCCTATCCTGAGTTGGCTTCTCCACGACCAGCCCGCGCAAGCAACAGCGCCCGTTCCCGCTCATTGCCGGCCAACCCGGCGGCGCGGCGGAATTCGGCGCGGGCTTCGTCTATCCGTCCGAGCTTCGCCAGAAGATCGCCGCGCACCGTGGGCAACAAATGCGTATCCTTGAGCCGAGGTTCGTCCCGCAGCGCGTCGGTAATCGCCAACCCTTGCGGCGGTCCGAACGCCATGCCGGCAGCGACCGCCCGGTTGACCTCGACGATGGGCGAGGGCGCTGCAAGCGCAAGCGCCTGGTAGTATGCCGCGATGGCGATCCAGTCGGTGTCGGCCGCGCTCACGGCGCGTGCATGGCAGGCGGCGATCATCGCTTGCAGCTGATAGGGGCCAGGTGTCGGCGTCAGCGCCATCGCGCGGTTCAACCCATCGAGGCCGCGCCGGATCAGCGACCAGTCCCAGCGGCTGCGGTCCTGGTCGAGCAGAAGGACCGGGTTGCCCGCTGCGTCGATGCGGGCGCCAAAGCGCGACGCGCTGAGCTCCATCAGGGCCACCAGGCCGAGCGTCTCGGGCTCCTGCGGCACCAGGGCCGCCAGCAGACGGCCGAGGCGCATGGCCTCGCCGCAGAGATCCGTGCGCAGCCAGTCCGGTCCAGCGGAAGCGACGTAGCCTTCGTTGAAGATCAGGTAGATCACCTCCAGCACGGCGCCGAGGCGCTCGCGCCGCTCCTGCCCGCGCGGCATCTCGAAGGCAATGCCGGCTTCGCGCAGCGTTCTTTTGGCGCGCACGATACGCTGGGCGACGGTCGCCTCCGGCGCCAGGAAGGCGCGTGCGATCTGAGGCGTCGACAGGCCGCCGAGCATCCT
The DNA here is from genome assembly GCF_003998075.1 of Mesorhizobium sp. M2A.F.Ca.ET.037.01.1.1. Lineage (NCBI taxonomy): Bacteria > Pseudomonadati > Pseudomonadota > Alphaproteobacteria > Hyphomicrobiales > Phyllobacteriaceae > Mesorhizobium > Mesorhizobium sp. M2A.F.Ca.ET.037.01.1.1. Next base: position 1,479 of record NZ_RZSA01000622.1, read on the forward strand.
GAGCGCAAGCGCCGCGCGCTGTTCGGGCGCCAGCACTGGATGGCAGGCGGTGAAGATCAGCCGCAACAGATCGTCGTCTATGTCCTCGTCCAGCGCCGCCTCGATGTCGGGCATCTCGCGCTCCAGCTCGGCGAGGTCGACGGCCAACTGGCGATGCTTGCCGTCGATCAGCACGGTTCGGCGCAGCCGGTCGAGCGCCCGGTTGGTGGCGACCCGGGTCAGCCAGGCGGCCGGATTGTGTGGAATGCCTTCCCCAGGCCAGCGTTCCAGCGCCAGCACGAAAGCATCCTGCACCACCTCTTCGGCCAGCCCGACATCGCGCAAAAAGCGGGTGAGCCCGGCGGCTAGCTTTGGTTGCTCTATCCGCCAGACCGCTTCGATCGCCGCCGTGGCGATCAACCCTTCAGCTCGCCGAACCCTTCGGCGGCCTTCTGGACGTCCTCGGGAAAATCGTTCATCTCAAAAACGCGCCGGATTTCGATGACGTCGTTTTCTCCGGCCGGACAGCGCCGCGCCCATTCCACGGCTTCCTCGGGCGAGCGCACGTCGATCATCCAATAGCCGCCGAGCACTTCCTTGACCTCCGCGAACGGGCCGTCGGTAACGGTGGGCTTGGCCCCCTTGAAGGAGACCCGTGCGCCCGAGGACGGCGGATGCAGCCCGTCGAGCGCGAGCAGCACGCCGGCGCGCTTTAGCTCTTCATTGTATTTCATCATCGTCGCCACGGCTTCCGCTTCGGGCCTGACGTCGGGAGCCGCGGTCGCGTAGCCGCCGGGGATCATCAGCATCATGAAACGCATCGGTGTGTCGTCCTTCGTTGTTTGGTTGCAATGATACGACGAACGGGGATCGGCGGAATCGACAGGCGATGCGAATTATTTGCCGGCGACCGTGCGAAGCGGCGTAGCGGTACGCGAGCCACCGCAGGCCTCGTCCACTGGCGCCGTCCCCGGCTGCCTTGCCGCCCGACAGGTTAGATAGCCCGGCTACCTGACAGATAGGCCGAGATCAGCTCGACGAGCTGCTTCTGCAGTTCCGGCGCGTCGAGCATGTTGCGCCGTGCCGCGTTGTGGATCACGCCCTCGACCGCCGAGGAGAGCACGCGCGCCATCGTCTCAGTGTCCTTGCGGCGCTTGCGGTACTGCGCGACGGCCGCGGCGTAATGTTCGAGATAGCGCGCCTGGAACGAGGCATGCGCGGCGCGTGAGCCGCGGTCGCCCGGCGCCTCGTCGAGCAGCACCTGGTGCAGCGTCGGATGGATCGAGTGCGCGCCGATCATGCCGCGCACCAGCTCGCGCGCGAATTGCCTGAGCGGCTTCTCCTCCGCCGACGCTTCGCGAATCACCGACAGCACATGATCGAAGTGACGGCGCCGGATCGCTTCGACCAGAGCGAGCTTGTCGGGAAAATACTGATAGAGCGAGCCGATGCTGACGCCCGCGGCCTCGGCCACCTTGTTGGTGGAGAAGCCGGCCCAGCCGAGCTCGCTCAGAACGTGAGCACCGGCTTCGATGATCGCCTCGACGGTGGCGATCGAACGCGCCTGGCGCGGCTGCTTGCGCATGCGCGCGGCCGGCTTTGCAATGCGAGTAGACATGCTGGCCCGTCTCCCGAGAATATGAAGAGGATACTCACATTCATTTCGCCAACGCAAATGGAGCCACGAAGATGAGCGCCAAGACCTTGCTGAAGGGCCTGCTTGCCTATCAGGCCTGGGCGAATGACGAGCTCTTGGAGACGCTTGCCGGATTGGATCCCTCCCGCGGCGCGGCAGAGCGACACGCCGCGATCCGCCTGATGAACCATATCCATGTCGTGTCGCGGATCTTTGCCGCGCATCTGGAGGGCGTGGCCCACGGCTATGCGGGCGACAATGCGCCGGACACGCCCGAGCCGCACGTGCTGCGCGCCAACCTCGTCGAGGTCGATCGCTGGTATCTCGACCATCTCGAAACCATTTCGGAGCAGGCACTTGCCGAGCCGATCGCCTTCACCTTCACCGATGGCGACAAGGGCTGCATGACGAGGCAGGAGATGCTGACCCATGTCGTCCTGCACGGCGGCTATCATCGCGGCGAGGTCGGCCGAATGTTGGCCGGGATCGCGGTCTCGCCGCCCTGGGACACCTACGCCGTGCACCTGCACCGGGTCGAACCGGCGCGCCGCCTGCAGGGCGGACGCAAGCCGGCAGAGATCGCCGGTGGAACTGGAATATGAGCTTTAAGCTCGCTTTCAAACGCGTAAGCTTTGACCGCCTCGCGTGGCCGATTCATCTGTAGATGTTTTCGCTGGACAAGATGAAGCCGGTGTTCAGCGGCTGGTTCTCTATTGTGAGCACTCTGCTCACATTACGATATAAGCTTATGCCGCGAATGGATGGATCATCGGGTGATAGAAGCCACGCGAAAATCTGTGCGCCGGGCCTTCACTTCGAAAGTGACAGATTCGCTCACAATTTTTCGATGAGATGCATCTTCGTGTAACCAAAATTCAATAACTGAAAATCATTGTGTTGCTTCGCTGGCTAGACAGTCGCGAGTCAGATATGCATGAGCATGCCGGGTCACTCACGACC
>NZ_RZSA01000623.1:0-4036 GCF_003998075.1 Mesorhizobium sp. M2A.F.Ca.ET.037.01.1.1
TTGTAGGTCATGGCGTTGAGCTGAGTGCCGTCGGCGTCGATGACCATCGGCTTCTCTTCGATCTTCATGGTGAACTCGACGATCTTGGGGCCGCCCTTGCCCACCTGGTCGTGAGCGTGCACGAAAGGCGGCGCGACAAGCGTGACCTTTTCGCGCGGCAGCTCTGCCACATCCGTCACGGCCGCCATCGCCGGCGTCGAGCCGATGGCGGCAACAGCGGCGGCGGTAAGAACAGAACCCAGCAAAGCTTCGCGTCTCGTAAGCATCATAACCTCTCCTCATTTCAATCATTTCGATATCGTCAGAATATCGACTTCGAAAATCTCGTCTTTGCGCTTGCGCAAACCTGTGACAGGTGCAGTTGCTCTTTGTTGAGGAGTTTGCTTCTACAGGAAGGCCAGATAGGCACACCGCGCACACGCGGCCGACAAAAAGATGGCCGGGCAGGACCTCTCCCAAGGTCTGCCCGGCCCGCGCCTCCGGCCCGCCATTGCCGGAGGCAGCCCCCCATGCTGTCGGATCAGTTCGAAGCGGCTTTGGTCGCCTCGGCGAACAGCTCGGCAAAGACGGGCTTTGCCTTGCCGATCTGTTTGACGGCTTCTGCCGCCTCCAGGTTGACCGGCTTGCCGACGACGATCAGCGCCACCATGCCCATGCCGTAGTGGGGAGCGCATTTCACGCCATAGACACCTTCCTTGGTGAGGGTGACCGTGATCTCCTCGCTCGCCTTGCCCTTGAAGGGCTCGGCGCCGTCCGGAAGCATTCCATTGATGACCTCGGCATTGTGGGTCTTGTCGGTCGGCACAAACTTGATCGTGTCGCCGGGCGCCGCCCGGACGAAGTTGGGCTGGAAGACCATCGCGCCCTTTTCACCCTTGTTCAGCATCTGGACGACATGTTCTTCGGCATTCGCGGCGCCGGCCATCGAGAGCAACGCGACCGCCGCGGCAATGAGGGGCAGTTTCATCGGAGAGTTCCTTTCTTGTTTCACCACGGCATCTACCGTCGCGCGCTTTTAGATCGTCGGAGGACGTGGCGATTTGCGCTAGCTCAAATGCCGCGACGAAAGTGATGGCGCGGAACATGATGGTCAGTGTCGGCCCAAGCGTTCATTCAGCGTTGTTACGCGCTTGCCGGCGTGGCCGCGTGAGCATTCCGCCAAAGAACACGGCGTAGCCGACGAAAGCGGTAACCCATAGCGCCGCCGAGACATGCAGGAGGATCGGAGCGCCGGGAGCCATGGCCGCAGCTATGCGCAGGATGGCAGCGATGACGATCGCAACGAAGATCGCACGCGTTCCGGCGCCTGCCGCCAGTTCGCGGCCTGTGTAGCCGAGAGAGGCGCGGGTCATCACGGCCAGCGTCATGCAGGCCACCGCTCCAACGGCAAATGCGTGAATGCCCGCCGCCGCTGGAACGACACCTGGTGCGAGGACGGTCAGTCCGGCAAGCAGCAGGCCTAGCGGCGCAAAGACGAAGGCAATATGCAGGATCAGCACCAACGGATCGCCCAGTGTCCGATCGCCCGCCCAGCGGGCAAGCCGAACACTATTGAAGACCGCTCCCGCGATCAGAAGCGCGCCGGTTGCAAGACTGGCGGGAAAGAAGGTCCAGGCCGCGAGGCCGACGGCGGACAGCGCGATCGTTCCGATGTCGAACTTGCCAAATGATGCCGGAATCCGGCCGGGGTTCTCGCGCACCAGCCAATTGCGGGTGAAGCTGGGGACTATTCGCCCGCCTACGATCATGATGAGGACGACGACCGCTCCAAGACCCAGGCGGCGGCTCATGTCGGAGATGCCTTGGTAATGCGCTTCAACATGAAATATGACGTTTGCCGCAAATAGGGTCGCGACTGGCAGCAGCACCTTGAGGTTCCGCCAGTTCCGTCCGGCGATGATCTCCGTTGTGGCGGCCGCAACCACCGCTAGAAGAAAAGAGCAGTCTATGGCCGCGCTCAGCAGCCATCCGGTTTCCGCGGAAAGGAACACGGCCGCCCGACCGGCAACCCAGAGCAACACCAGCGCAAGGAGGCGAAAGTCCTGAACGGGAAGCCGGCCGGTCCAGTTCGGAATTGCGGTCAGCAGGAAGCCGGTCACGACCGCCGGCAGGTAGCCGAAAAGCAACTCATGAATATGCCAGTCCACGGGCAGGAATGTGCTGAAGGTTACCAGCCTGCCGTAATAGAGGGGCAGCCACAGCAGCATCGCAATGGCGGCCTGGAGCGAGCCCAGAAGGAAGAATGGCCGGAACCCGTAGGAGAGAATTGCCGGATAGGCGCTTGGCCGCGTCCGTGGAATTGCCATGACATGCCCCATTGAAAACCAGGCAAGACGCCTGCTGGGCCGCTTTTATCCGGGCTCTGAGGTCCGGAATTTGCCTCAGCGCAAACAAGGGAGTGATCGCCTTGCCACACCGAGGGGGAGGCTTCACTTGTCGACGGGCGGTCGTCCGTGACACAGTCAGGCAGAGCCTGAACGCATCGCAGCGTTGAAGTTGGGGAGGAAGGCAGTTGGCAAGCCTTGATCGATCGCTGATTGCCGGACTGCCTGTCTTCGAGGGGATCGCCTCCGCGGACCTGGATCGCATAATCGGACAGGCAAGGTCCATTCGCATCGCCAAGGATCAGCCGGTTTTCGAGCAGGAGCAGGAGGCCCATTCGTTCTTCCTTCTGCTCGACGGCCATGTGCGCGTGGTGAAATCGACTCCGGATGGTCATGAGGTGACCGTGCGATACATAAGCCCGGGCGAATTGATGGGGATCGCCAGCGCGCTGGGCCGGACGACCTATCCGGCGAATGCCCTTGCGGCGGTCGATTGCGTGGCGCTCGCCTGGCCGAGCCAGCTCTGGGCTACATTCGCGGCGAGCTACCCGAGCTTCAGCGCCAATGCCTACAAGGCGGTGGGAATAAGGCTGCAGGATGCTCATGCTCGCGTCATCGAGATGTCCACCGAGCAGGTGGAGCAGCGCGTTGCGCATGCCTTGCTGAAGCTGATCAAGCAGTCGGGGAAAAAGACCGAGGCAGGCATCATGATCGACTTCCCCATTTCACGCCAAGACGTTGCCGAGATGACAGGCACCACGCTTCACACGGTCAGCCGGCTGCTTTCCGCCTGGGAAGACCAGGGGTTGGTCAAGAGCGGGCGACAAAGGGTGGTCGTGGTCGAACCCCATCGCCTCCTCGTCATCGCTGAAGGCCGCTCGGCAAAGGGCTAGCCCGCTCCGCCGGCGTCGATGGCCGCCTCCAGGTCGCAGCGAAGCTGATCCTCGTCCAGGTCATGCTCGCGTGCCGCGTCCGAAACGGTGTGGAAGGAAGCGATCGGGCAGCCGACGCACAACATTCCGTGCTGGAGGACGACACGAACAGCCGCCGGCGCCTCGCGCATGATCCCATCCATCGTCGCATCGTCATTCAATTTGCGTTTCATCTTGTCTGTCCGCATTTTGCGAACAACTATCCTGACGGGTCTTTTCAATGCGTTAGTTGCTCTGAAGCAAAGAAGCCGCTGTCTTGTCTCGCGTGATGCAGTTTTGTGATGCTGTTTGGAGCCGCGGCCGGCTTGCCTCGGCATTTTGCGATGGATCAAAGCCCGCCGGCCCCCTGCCGGATAGATCGAAGGCGCACCCGGTCCTGACATGGACCGGTCATGAACCGGTGGCAGCGTTGATGCGTTGTGTTTCATCCGCATCGGTTCAACCCAGCGAAGGAGTCGGAAATGACCGAGCATCCCAGCGCCAATCGTTTGTCCGCGCAGGAACTGCAAGACATCGATGCCTACTGGCGTGCCGCCAACTACCTGACCATCGGGCAGATCTATCTGCTCGACAATCCGCTGCTTCGCGAACCCCTTCGGCTGGAGCATGTCAAGCCAAGGCTGCTCGGCCACTGGGGGACCTCGCCTGGTCTCAGCTTCATCTATGCGCATCTCAATCGTGCCATCAAGCAACGCGACGCCAATGTCATCTATGTCTGCGGTCCCGGCCATGGCGGGCCGGCGATGGTGGCCAACACCTATCTCGAGGGCACCTACAGCG
>NZ_RZSA01000624.1:0-4026 GCF_003998075.1 Mesorhizobium sp. M2A.F.Ca.ET.037.01.1.1
GCTATGCCCAGCGCACACGCGAAGGACGTATCACCATGGGCGGGCGCGGCGTGCCTTATCGCTACGGCTCGCGCACCGACATCAACGGCCAGACACAGCAGGTAACGATTGACCAGCTGCACACGATCTTGACCACGCTGTTGCCGCAGACCGCGGGGTGCCGCATCGATCACGCCTGGTGCGGCGTGCTCGGCGTGCCGCGTGACTGGTGCACGACGGTGGGGCTCGACCCGGCGACGCGCATCGGCTGGGCCGGCGGCTATGTCGGGCTCGGCGTGTCGAGCTCAAACCTCTCCGGGCGCACGCTGACCGATCTGGTGCTTGGCCAGGATACCGAACTCACGCGGCTGCCCTGGGTCAACCGCAAGGTGCGGCCCTGGGAGCCGGAGCCGTTCCGCTGGCTGGGCGTGCATTCGATGTATCAGCTCTACCGCATCGCCGACCAGCGCGAGGCGGCGGGGCTCGGCCACACGTCAAGGCTGGCCGCCCTCGCCGACAGCATCACAGGCCATTGATCGGCCAGAAGATCAGTGATCGATCGGCCCCTTAGGCGAGACAAGCGCTGTGCCAGCGGTGGTCGGGCGCTCGATCATGCGGCGTACGCGCGGCGGGTTCTCGCCGCTGTGCAGCGCGCGGATGCGTTCGCCGACCACAGCGTCGGCATGGGTGGCGCGGCGGTTGTGGCGGATGTACTCGACCCAGGTCGGCGTGTGGTAGTGCTCGATCCAGACCGACGGATCTTCGAGATCCCGCGCGAGCGTCCAGTTGCGGGCGCCGTCGCGGCGGCGGATGCGGCCGCGCTCTGCCATGGTCGTTAGGAATTCCGGCACGTCGTCCTCGCGGATGATGTACTCGATCATGACGGCGATCGGGCCGCTGCGCGGCTTGAGATCGAGCGACAGCGTCGGCTCCTTGAAGCGGTTGAGCGGATCGAGGTTGAGAACCGTCTGCTTCGGCAACGGCAGGACGAAGCCGATGGCACCGCCGGCAAGCATGGCGATCGCCGCCGCGATCAGCGCGGTCTCCGCCCCATGCGCGTCGGCGACGACGCCCCAGATCCAGCTGCCCAGCGCGATGCCGCCGAAGGTCGCCGTCTGGTAGATCGACAGCACGCGGCCGACCACCCAGCGCGGCGTCGACATCTGCACGGTGACGTTGAAATGCGAGAGCGCGATCACCCAGCAGGCGCCGCCGATGAGCAGGCCCGCTGATGTCTGCCAGCCATTGTGGCTGACCGCGGCGTTGAGGGCGCAGAGCGCGAAGCCGGCAAAGGCCATGCGCACCATCCCCTCGCTGGAAAGCAGCTGCCGCAATCGCACACTGATCAGCGCGCCGCCGACCGCGCCGATGCCGAAGGCGCCGAGCATGATGCCGTAGGTCAGCGCATCGCCCTTGAGGACGTCGCGCGCCACCAGCGGCAGCAGCGCCAGCACCGCGCCGGCGCTGAACCCGAAAGCCGAACCTCGGACCAGCACCTTGGCGATGTTGGGCGACATGGCGACATAGCGCAGGCCCGCTCCCATCGCCGCGCCCAGTGACTCGCGCGGCAGGGTCTGCTCGGGCAGCGCCGGCTTCCAGCGGGCGAGCACGACGATCAGGCCGATATAGCTGATGGCGTTGGCGGCGAAGGCGGCCGCGGCACCCGCGGCGGCGACGATGACGCCGCCGATGGCCGGGCCAACGCTTCGGGTGATGTTGAAGCCCAGCGAGTTGAGCGCGACCGCCGCCGGCACCTTGGCGCGCGGCACCATGTCGCCGACCGAAGCCTGCCATGACGGGCTGTTCAGCGCCGTGCCGCTGTCGATCAGGAAGGTGAAGGCCAGCAGCGTCCACGGCGTCATCCAGCCTTGCCAAGTGGACAAGGTCAGCAGCGCCGAGACGACCAGCATGAAGGCCTGTGCCACCAGCATCACTTTGCGGCGGTTGAAGCTGTCGGCGATGGCGCCGGCGACCAGCGCGAACAGCATGATCGGCAAGGTGGTCGAGGCCTGGACCAGCGCCACCTGGTAGGACGAGGTGGCGATCGTGGTCATCAGCCAGGCGGCGCCGACGCCCTGGATCAGGCCGCCGAAATTCGACACGAGGCTGGCCGCCCATACGGCTCGGAATATGCCGTGCCGGAACGGCGCCAGCGCGGAGACGCGTTCGCTTTCCGGCTCGTGGTCGATCATCGTTGGGCCTTCGTCCACTATTGAGGCACGCCACGCCGAAGAGGCCGGCGACTCGCCAAAGAGTGAGACCCAACAACAGGATGGCAAAGGCGAAAATGCGTCGGCGAAGCTTTAAACCAAGCATCTCGCTGGTCTGGACCAACCCCGGGCTATTTTTCGCCACTCGTCTCGGCGTGCAAGGCCTCGGTCAGGTCGCCTGTGGTGTCGCCGCGCATGTAGAGCCTGAGCAGCATTTCCATGCCGACGAGCCGCAGGCGTGACGTTTCCTGGCCCCTTGCCATGTCGATCAGGTCGTCCAACTCGGAGGACGACCATTTCATCGCGTCGCGCAGCAGACCGCCGCGCAGCAGCCCTTGCGTACCGGCCGAAAATGCATCGGCCATGTCGAAACCGATCTTTGCCGCACGAATGTTTTCATGCGGCAGATGGCGTTCGGCGACCTTCTTGAGCAGCCATTTGCCGGTGCCGTCGCGGTATTTTTGCCTGCGCGGCAGATGGAGGGCGAAGTCGATCAGCCGGTTCTCGATGAACGGCACCCTGAGCTCGACGGACGCCGCCATGCTCAGCCGGTCATGCCTGTGCAGCAGGTCCTGCAGATGCGAGTAGAGGTCGTAGAAGCAGCTTGCCAGGAAGGCGCGGTCGTCGAGCGGCGTGACCCCGTCCAGCCTGTCGAACAGCTTCATCTGCAGGAAATTCAGCTCGGGCGACAGGGCTCTGAGCGCCATGCTGCGCTCGGAGGGCGAGCCGCGGCCGATCGAGTTGCGGAACGGCGCGCGGCGTAGTTCGGCGAATTTGCGGTCGCGTCTGGCCTTCGAGCGGAACAGGCGCTGCAGCCAGGAGCGGCGCCAGAGCCGCATTGTCGATGCCTGCCATTTGTAGCCGCCGAAAAGCTCGTCGGAGCCCTCGCCGGTGAGCAGCACTTTGACGCCGTCGGCGCGGCACTGCTCGGCAAGCGCCAGCAGCGCCGCGTGGCTGGCATGCCAGCCGTCGGTCTCGAGATGCCAGACCGCACGCGGCCAGAGCTCAAGGAATCGGTTCCTGTCGAAAGGCACCCGGCGCAGGCCGACACCGACATGGCGGCCGGTTCGCTCGGCATCGGACGCCTCGCTGCGGCCGAGCTTCTGGTCGATGACATAGCCGTGCAGCTCCGGCCTGAAGCGCTTGGCGAGCGCGGTGATCAGGCCGGAATCGACGCCGCCGCTGCAGGCGGTGGCCAGGCTGGCATCGGCGATGCAATGCAGCTCGACACTCTCCTCCAGCAGCCTCTCGAGCGTCGCCATGTGCTCGGCGTCGGACACCTTGTCTTTGGCGATGCGCGCCGTCTCGATCACATCGAGGACATGCCAGAAGCGGCGCTTCTCGATGCCATCGCCGGTAATCTTCCAGAGACCGGCGGGCGGCAGCCGCTCTATGCCGTCGAAGACGCTGTAGCTGGAATCACGGCTCTGCCAGGCCAGCCGCAATGTCAGCTCGCGCGTGTCGATCCGGCGCGCAAAGTCATGGCAGGCGAGAATCGCCTTGTCCTCGGAGGCAAACAGCAAGCACTCGCCGGTGTCGGCGACCGACAATGGCTTGATGCCGAGCCTGTCGCGGGCAAGCCACAAGGCCCCGTCGCGGGCATCGAAATAGGCGAAGGAGAACATGCCGTCGAACAGCGGCACCGCTTTCTGCGGGCCCCAGTGATGCAGGGCCTGAAGCACCACTTCGGTGTCGGACACCGTGCGGAAGGTCAGGCCTTCCGCCTCCAGCGTCTTGCGTAGCGCGCGAAAATTATAGACCTCGCCATTGTAGCACAGCACGCCGTTGCCGGATGCGGTCAGCATCGGCTCGCGCGCGGCGGGCGAGGGGGCGATGA
>NZ_RZSA01000625.1:0-4025 GCF_003998075.1 Mesorhizobium sp. M2A.F.Ca.ET.037.01.1.1
GGCCGAAATGGAATGCGAGCAGCACGCCGAGCGGCAGGCCGACGCCCCAATAGCCGATCGCGGCATAAATCATCGGCACCTTGGTGTCGTGCAGGCCGCGCAGCATGCCGGCGGCTACCGCCTGGGCGCCGTCGAAGATCTGGAACAGCGCGGCGAACACCAGGAACGACACGGCGAGCGTGATCACCCTGGCATTGGCCGGATCGGCAAGGTCGATGAAGGCGCTGATCAGCGCGTGCGGCCAGAGGATCATCACCAGCCCCATCAGCGCCATGAAGGAGACGCCGATGACGAAGGCAGTCCAGCCAGCGCGCGACACCCCTTCCGGATTGCCGGCGCCATGCGCCAGGCCGACCCGGACCGTGACCGCCTGGTTGAGGCCAAGCGGCACCATGAAAGAGATCGAGGCGATCTGGATGGCGATCGCGTGGGCGGCGAGCGAATCCGCATCGATCAGGCCCATCAGCAGCGCCGCCGCATTGAAGATCGTCACCTCGAAGGCGAGGATGCCGGCGATCGGCAGGCCGAGCCGCAGCAACCCGCGGAAACGCGGCCAGTCGGAGCGCCAGAAGCGGCCGAACAGACGATAGCGGCGGAATTTCTTCTCCTTGATCACCACCGCCGCCAGGCCGATGAACATCAGCGTGCTGGACAGAGTGGTGGCGAGACCAGAGCCGGCAATGCCCATCGACTTGACGCCGAGGTTGCCGAACATGAACACCCAGTTGAAGAAGGCGTTGCAGGCGACCGCGACGAAAACGATGATCAGCGCCCAGCTCGGCCGCTCCAGCGCCGAGATGAAGGAGCGCAACACGATATAGCCGTAGAAGGGCAGCACCGCCCATTGCAGCCAGTGCAGATAGATGCCGGCCTGATGCGCGAGCTCTGGCTTCTGGCCCATGGCCAGAAGCACCTCTTCGCCATGCGAGAGAAAAAACCAGATCGGGATCGAGATAAGGATCGCCAGCCACAGGCCCTGTCGCACCGTGCGGCGCAGGTCGCGCACCGAATGGCGATGGCGGCCGAGCTCGGTCGCCATCATCGGCGAGGTCGCCAGCATCAGGCCGAGGCCGAAGATCAGCGGCATGAAATAGAGGTTGGAGCCGAGCGCGCCGGCCGCGAGCGTATCCGGCCCCAGCCGGCCCATCATCATGACATCGGTCGCGGTCATGGCCGTCTGGCCGAGATTGGTCAGCACCATCGGCCAGGCAAGCGCCACCGTCGCCCTGATTTCCTGACGCCAAAGGTTTTCCGGCGCGAGGGCGCCGGTTTCGATCGCAGACATTGTTCCGCTCTTTCAGAACACGGCGCGTCGGCAAAAAGGGACCGGAAGCCGCACACAATGGCGCAAAATGGCGCCATTTGCGTCGCCTTGTGAACGAAACGCGACATGTTGGCAAGGGAGGAGGCCGCGTTAGCGATTGATCCAGGCGGAGCTGCGATTCCCCGCGCCTCCTTCATTTGCCGGCCGCAGGCTGCTACGGATGCCCCCGGGCATGCGCAGCCGGCGCGCCATGCCGGGAGGAATGGATGCCGTTCAGGCGCAGAAAGAACACGGCCGCGATTCCGCGCACGGCGCCCGCCTTCGAGCACATCGTCACGGAGGCGAGCGAGAGCTTCCTGTGGCGGCTGGACGATTATCCGTGGGAGCGCAATGTCTGGAATTTCCATCCGGAATACGAGATCCATCTTCTGCGCAAATCGTCCGGCGTGGTGCTGGTCGGCGACCATATCGGCGAGTTCGGGCCGGGCTACCTGACCATCGTCGGCGGCGGGCTGCCACATGACTGGGTGACGGCGGTGCAGCCGGGCGAGCTGATCGAGGGCCGCGATATCGTGCTGCAGTTCGACGCCGAGCGGCTGCGCGGTTCGTCCGGGCTGCTGCCGGAGTTGCGCGAGCTGGAGCCGTTCTTGGAGCGCTCGCTGCGCGGCATGGTCTTCCACGGCCAGACGGCGCTGGACGGCGCCGAGCTGATGGAAAGAATGGGCGAAGTGCACGGGCTGGCAAGGTTCCGCATGTTCCTCGAGCTGCTCGACCTTCTGGCCACCACCGACGAATACGCGCTGTTGTCGTCGCCCGACTTTTCGCCGCTTCTCGATGCGGAGTCGCTCGACATCATTCAGCGCTCGCTGATCTATCTGTTCCAGCATTTCGCCGAGGATCTGAAGCTGCCGGACGTGGCAGCCTTGGCTGGGATGAGCGAAAGCACCTTCTCGCGCTTCTTCCAGAAGAACACCGGCAACTCCTTCAGCGACCATGTCGCCAAGCTGAGGCTTTGGCAGGCCTGCAAGCTGCTCGCAGACACCGAGATCCCGATAACCGACATCTGCTTCCAGGTCGGCTACATGAACATCTCGAACTTCAACCGCGCCTTCCTGCGCAAGCACAAGATGACGCCGTCCTCCTACCGCAAGCTGTCGCGGCAGCGGCTGACGCTAAGAGCGTGACACAGCCGATATCCGGCCACTTCCGATTGCACTGATACTCGTGTGACGGACAGACTCTGCCGGCGACATTTTTTGCGGCGCACAATGCATAAAAGTACAGGTCTGCTGCAACGGGGCTTCTAGTCTCGCCTCTTCCAACTGCTCATTTTGGCGACGGGTGACAGGTCAGACGGGCGACGGTGAGGGTCGCTTGGCCAAGGATCTGCCGCTTCGCGACTGTTCCTGGAGGAGAAAATCAATGAAATCATATCGGCTCGCTGCCAGCCTCGGCGCAGCGTTCGTGCTTACCGCTTCCGTGTCAACCGCAGCACTTGCCCAGGCGCCCGTCTGCTCGGCGCCGGTCAAGGTGCTGGCGCAGCCGCGCGACGGGCTGACGCTTCTGGAGGACTCCAAGGATGAGTTCAAGAAGCTCTCCGGCGCTTCGTTCCAGATCGACTACCTCAACGAGAACGACCGCCGCGCCAAGTCGCGCGCCGATGCTTCCACCGTCGGCAATTACAACGTCTACTATGTCGACGAGGCCAATGTGGCGCTGTTCGCCTCCTCGGGCTGGATCGTGCCGCTGACCGATTATTACCCGGCTGACTACGACTATGCCGATTTCGATCCGGGCCGCCAGAAGGTCGCCACCTATGACGGCAAGGTCTGGTTCGCGCCGCTGACCGGCGGCGGCGACTTGATGGTTTACCGCAAGGATGTGCTGGAGGCCGCCGGCATCCAGCCGCCGAAGACGCTGGACGAGCTGATCGCCGACGTGCCGAAGCTGACCAATGCCGACAAGGGCATATACGGCATCGCGCTGCGCGGCGCGCGCGGCTCGGGCGCCAATGTCTGGCGCTGGATGCCGTTCTTCAAGGCCTATGGCGGCAAGTGGTTCGACGGCGACAAGCCGGCTTTCAATTCCGACGCCGCCGTGAAGGCGACAGAGACCTATCTCAAGCTCTTCAAGGACTCGGCCGCCGGCACGCAGACCGGCAGCTGGGATGAATCGACCGGCGCCTTCCTCTCCGGCCAGGTCGCGATCCTTGTCGAATCGACGCCGCTGTCGGGCATGGCCGTAGATCCGAAGACCTCGCAGGTGGTCGGCAAGGTTGGCTTCCTACCGCCGCCGTCGCCGCTGCCCGGCGGCGGCTATGGCCATGGGCTGGCCATAGGCACCAAGGCCAATGCGGATGACGCGGCGAAGAAATGCGCCGGCCTGTTCATCGCCTGGGCGACGTCGAAGGAGAACGAGAAGCGCCGGCTGGACGCGCATCAGTTCGGCGAGCTCAACCGCACCAGCGTGCTCTCCAGCAAGGAGTTCGCCGACATCTACGGCGCCGATCTCGGCCAGGCGCTGGCCGAAACCGGGAAGGTGACGGCGGTGAACTTCTGGCAGGATCCGCGCTGGCCCGATCTCGGCGACCGCTGGGGCATCATCCTGGAAGAACTGGTCACCGGCACGCGCACCGACATCAAGGGCGGCCTCAACGAGCTCGAGGCCTATGCCAACGACCTGGTGAAGAAGAAGTAATCCTCCCGCCCGCGGCGCGCGGTCCACGGCATTCGAAGGAATGCCGGGATCCGCGCCGCGGGTT
>NZ_RZSA01000626.1:0-4024 GCF_003998075.1 Mesorhizobium sp. M2A.F.Ca.ET.037.01.1.1
ACCTGCAGCAGTTAAGAAGGCAGCGGCACCGAAGGCAGCCGCCAAGGCTCCGGCCAAGGCAGCAGCGAAGCCGGCCGCGAAGGCCGCGGCAAAGCCCGCCGCCAAGGCAGCAGCAAAGCCCGCCGCCAAGGCAGCAGCAAAGCCGGCCGCGAAGGCCGCGGCAAAGCCCGCCGCAAAGGCAGCAGCCAAGCCCGCCGCCAAGAAGCCGGCAGCGAAGGCCGCGGCCAAGCCCGCCGCCAAGGCTCCGCTGAAGGCCGCCGCGGCCAAGGCTCCGGCAGCCGTCAAGAAGGCAGCTCCGGCGAAGAAGCCGGCCGCCAAGAAGTAATCGCGTAGCTTCGCGCGCGAACCGCAACGGCTGAGGGCGGGTGCTATTCAGGCACCCCTCTCGCCAATTCGGTGTCTGAGCGAGCGGAGTCGGAGCGGACGCTCCTCCTAAAGCTCCCGGAAATTTGCCGTCAGGCAAAACTTTCCGGGGGCTTTTTTGTTGCCGCGTCCGCGTCGGCAAGACGTGGCTAATCCGGATCGGCTTTGCTGGGCCGTTGCCCTGGAGGTTCGATTCGGTCAACAGTGCGGCAGACAACTGGGAAATCGATCATGCCGAAACTGCTCTATGCTTCCACGTCCCCCTATAGCTCGAAGGTCCGTATGGCGGCCGTCTACGCCGGCATCGCCATCGACCTCGTGCCGGTCAAGACGGAGGACAAGCCCGCCGAACTGATCTCGGCCAATCCGCTCGGCAAGATCCCGGTGCTGGTGCTGGAGGATGGCCGCTCGATCTATGACAGCCGCACTATTACCCAGCATCTCAACCGGCTGTCGAAGAACGCGCTGTTCCCGCGCAACCCCGACAAGCGGCTCGAGGCGGAAGTTCTCGAGGCGCTGGCCGACGGCATTTGCGACTGCGCGCTGTCGATGGTCTATGAGCGGCGGACGCGGCCGGAAGAGATGGTCTACCAGCCCTGGCTCGACCGCCAGTGGGGCAAGATCACCACCGCGCTCGACCTCATCAACGCCAACCCGCCCAAGTTGCCGAAGAAGATCACCGCCGGCCACATGGCGCTGCGCGCCACCCTTGGCTATCTCGCGCTGCGCTTTTCCGGCCAATGGGAGAAGGGCCGAAGCCGGCTCGTGCGCTGGGCCGCGAGGTTTGATGAGAAGTTTCCGGAACTGAAAGCAAGCGTGCCGGGGTGAGGCGCCTTTTTCCTTCTCCCCTTGTGGGAGAAGGTGGATCGGCGCGATAGCGCCGAGACGGATGAGGGGTGTTGGACGGAGCGAGCGCTGGTGAACTTGGCGCCATCCGAGACTGACCAAGGTGTGCGTCAAGCTGGAGCACCCCTCATCCGTCCGAGCTTCGCTAGGCCACCTTCTCCCACAAGGGGAGAAGGGGAAGCGAGCTTGAAACGCCACCCGCTTCCATGCTTGCCTGACATCATCCAAGTTGGAGTGGTGAGCATGGAAAGGCCCTCTACCAGCGTCGCGCCCGACCCGATGGTCGAGCGCTTGCGCGCCGCCCTCGGCAAGCGCATCTTCACCGAGCAGAAGATGTTCGGCGGCACCTGCTTCATGATCGACGGCAACCTACTGATCGGCACCTCGAAGCGTGGGCTGTTGGTCCGCGTCGGCAAGGACGCGCATGCGGCGGCGGCTGCTCGTCCCCATGCGCGTCCGATGGAAATGGGCGGGCGCTTGATGGAAGGCTACCTCCACGTCGGGCCGGAAGGCACGGCGAGCGAGTCCGAGCTCGCCTTCTGGCTCGATCTTGCTCTGGCCTTTGTCCAGACACTGCCGCCGAAGGACAAATCCACCAAGGTCGCAAAGAAGCGCGCGTAAGCCGCTGACTCGCCATTTTCCAAGCGGCGATGTGTCAGTATCGGCTGCGCCGGCAATGATGAACGCATGGCCAAGGGGAAGCGATGGCACTCAACGGGCACTGCATGTGCGGAGCGGTCACCTGGAGATATTCCGGCGACATCATCCGCAATCTGGTCTGTCACTGCGCCGACTGCCAGCGTGCCACCTCGTCTCCCTTCACCGCCTTCCTGGGGCTGAGGCCCGATGAGCTGAGCTGGGCCGGCGACATCAGGCACTATGAAAGCAGCACGGACACGTTTCGCGGCTTCTGTCCGTCCTGTGGCACCAGGCTTTACTTCCGCTCGACAAGATGGCCGTCGGAGATCCACGTTCACGCCGCCACCTTGACCGATCCGGGCGACTACCGGCCGGACGCCCAGGTCTTCATGCAATCGCGCTTGAAATGGCTGGACCGGCTGCCGTCGATCCCGACCCATGATGGTTTCCAGAGGCAGCCGGCGCGTCGGTCGGGCACCTGACGCCTTTCGGCCGGGCCAACAAAAAAAGCCGGGCGCAAGGCCCGTCTTTTCCGTGTCGTGGCTTCTACGACTTAGAACTTCATACCGACGCCGAAGGTGACGCGGTTGTCCTTCGACTTGACGTTGCCGAGGGCACCGAAGTCCTTGTCGCCGTAGTCGGTGTAGCGGTACTCGACACGGCCGAACACATTGTCGGTGATCTTGATGTCGGAACCGACACCAGCCGTCCAGCCGAGCATTCCCTTGCTCTCGTCGGTGGAGGTGACGCTATCCGTGATCTTCTGGTTCTTGGCGGCAAGACCGCCGGTGCCATAGAGCAGGATTTCTGGGGTCACGGCGTAGCCGAGGCGAGCGCGCAGCGACCCTTCGAGGCCGCCCTTGGCGTTGATGCCGGCGCTGTCGCCCTTGACGCCGTTGTAGCCGAGATCGGCTTCAGCGCCGTAGACGAAGTTGTCCTGCTGCCACTGGTAGCCGCCGAAGACGCCGCCGATGAAGCCCTTGGTCTTCACGTTGACGCCGGCGTCACGAGCATCGGCATGGCCGCTGAAGCCGTAGCCGAGGCTGATACCGGCATAGGGGCCGGCCCATGAAGCAACCGGAAGCTCGGCAACCGGGGCGGGAGCCGGCGGCTCTTCGGAAACGACGTCGGCCGCAAAGGCGGTACCAGCAAAGGCGAACAGCCCGAGCGCGGCGGCAAGCGGCGCGAATTTGAGATTGGTCTTCATTATATACTCCTTAAGCCACAAGACACTTAGGCTTGCTTGTTCATGAAACGCCCCGGCCCGTCCGGGGGGATAAACGAGCCTGGCGTTTAACGGTTCCGAATGTCGTGCTGAAATGCGGCTGAAGCGAACCTGAACTTGGGTCATTCCCGGGCGCGAATGAGGCCGAAAGGTGACGTTGCATCTTCGCAACAGCGAATGTCAGCAGGCTAATCATGTTGCGCTGCACATCGCTTGGTTCAAGGGGTGCAGCGACATATATTGCCGGCAATGGCTTCCCGAATCCGGCGGGGGGAAGCGCATCCGGGCCGCTTCGCCACATTCCTGCCCAAGGTGGAAATGGCATTTAACGCTTGGCCCGTCATATTGTGCCGGCTTCCCGGAATCGTGAAGCCGATTGAGGATTGACACCATGAAACAAGCCACGGCCGTCGCGCTGGTGACGGGTGGAGCAAGACGGATCGGCAAGGCGATCGTCGAGGATCTGGCCGCCAATGGCTTCGCCGTCGCCATCCATGCCAACCGTTCAGGCGCCGAGGCCGAGGCGCTGGCGGGGAAGATCACGGGCGAGGGCGGCCGCGCCGCCGTCGTCGCCGCCGACCTCACCGACATGGATGCGGTGGGTGGTCTCATCGGTCGCGCGCAAGCCGCGCTCGGGCCTGTGACGCTGCTGGTCAACAACGCGTCCCTGTTCGTCGACGACAGCGTCGATGATTTCGACTGGCAGGCCTGGGACCGCCATTTCGCCATCCACCTGAAGGCGCCCGCGCTCTTGGCGCAGAATTTCGCCCGCGCGCTGCCGCAAGGCGAGGAGGGGCTGATCGTCAACATGATCGACCAGCGCGTCTGGCGGCCTACACCGCGCTATTTCTCCTATGCGCTGTCGAAATCGGCGCTGTGGACGCAGACTGAGATGCTGGCGCAGGCGCTCGGGCCGCGCATTCGCGTTAACGCCATAGGTCCCGGCCCGAC
>NZ_RZSA01000627.1:0-4021 GCF_003998075.1 Mesorhizobium sp. M2A.F.Ca.ET.037.01.1.1
GCAAAGGCACAATCGGCCCCCCGCCCCGCCGTTCGACCATGATGAACAAGATGATTGCGACCAGCGCAAGCAGCGGCAGCACGAAGGTGAATGTGTCCGGCCCAGAGGGATCAAGCACATGATAGCCCCAATAGACGATGGCCGTCGTGCCGATGGCCAGCAGTGCGCCGCCGAGATAGTCGACATGGTGCTTCTTCTCGTTGAAGCGGCTGCGCATGGCGAATGCCAGCACCGCCATAACGATAATACCGATCGGCAGATTGACCAGGAAGACCCAGCGCCAGCCGAACAGGCTGGTGATGTAGCCGCCGGCCAACGGGCCGAGCACCGAGGACAGCGCGAACACCGCCGAACTGTAACCCTGGTACTTGGCGCGGTCGCGCGGCGAGAACAATTCGCCGATCATGGCGAAGGCGGAAACCATCAGGCCGCCGCCGCCGATGCCCTGGAGCACGCGAGCGGCGATCAGGCTCTCCATCGACCATGCCATGCCGCAGACCAGCGAGCCCAGCACAAACAGGCCGATGGCCGTCAGGACGACATTCTTGCGACCATACATATCGCCAAGCTTGCCGTAGAACGGCGAGACCGCGGCGGTAGAGAGCAGATAGGCGGCACCCACCCAGCCAAACAGATGCAGGTTGCCGAGCTCTCCGGCAATGGTGGGCAAGGCGGTGACGACAATCTGCATGTCGATGGTGGCCATGAACATGGCAACCAGCGCACCGCAATAGACGATCAATGTTGTAAGAGCGGGCCTGGCTTCGGCCTCCACGGGCGGCGCATCCGGAAGAGTTGAGTCAAGGCTCATCGCGTATCTCCAAGGGCTAGGGCGCGGTTTATGTGCTCACAGCAGATGTATGTCAACGTCAAATATATGCTATTTAGCATACAATTGACATCGGCATATATTTTTGCTAGCGCGCTGCGGGATGAGCAACGATGCCGAGCCGGGCAAGCCGGACCGATTTTCCAACCTGTGCCAGACGCGAGGCGATCAGGATCTCGCCGATCTGGCGCGCGGCCATGGCCTGTCCGAAGCGGCAGCCGGGGCTGTGGCGGCCATCGATGCGGTGATGAGCAAGGTGCGCCGCTCGGTCCAGCGCCGGGACTTCGGCCGTTTGATCCTGGCCCGCATCGACCCCTCGCTGGAATTGAGTCATCTCGATGCGATCATCGCGCTCAGCGCGGTCGCCAGCGACACCCCGCAGGACGAGGTGACGGTCGGCGTCATCGCCGAGCGCATGGGAATCGATCCCTCCCGTGCCAGTCGCATCTCCGCGGATCTCGTCGAGCGCGGTTACGCCTTCCGCGTCGCATCGCAGCTCGATGCCCGGCGAATTTGCCTCAAGCTCACCGCCAAGAGCGAGCGCCTCGTGACGGCGGTGCGCCAGACCAAATGGCGGATTTTTGCTGGATCGCTGACGCAGTGGAATGAGCAGGACCTTGTGACGTTCGCCGCCCTTTTGGAACGCTTCGCCGGTTGGGCCATGGACGAAGCGGAGATGCGCAGGTCAGCCGATGCCGTCAAACAGATGATGGACGAGACGGAGCCGTCGCTCCCCCAGGCGAAATAGCCGGCGAGCCACGAGCAGCCATTTCCGAACAGCGGACCGTGTGGTCGTCGATGATCGCCGGTTCGATCGCTTTGGTCGAGCGCAAGCGTGGTCTTCGGAGCTCCGTCTGCTAAAGACACAATGGCGGCACGTCACAGACGCCGAGCCCATTAAAATGCACTGTGCTCCATTTTAATTCTTGACGTACGTAAAATTATTTCCAAACATGCGATAACGCTGATGTGATATCATCAGCGCTCTGGGAGGAGCAACGCCTGATATGAAAGAAACCCGAACCGGGCGCCTTGTGCGCGCACCAGCTTGTCTTTCCAACGCAAGCCCCGGGCTCGCGTGTGTTTCGTCAGCCATGCCGTTCGCAGAACAACGAGCCGACAATCAAAAATCCGGAGGAGGAAGATATATGCGCATGTTCAATTGCCTGGCGCTCGGCGCTGGGCTGCTTGCCACGCCGCTTGCCGTGCCCGCGCAAGCCGAAGACGCCAAGGTCGCGGCGATCGTCAAAGGCCTCGACAATCCGTTCTTCCAGACCATGCAGAAGGGCATCGAGGAACAGGCCAAGGCCGACGGCGTTGGTGTCACCGTGCAGGCGGCCGCCAATATGGGCGATGCGACGGGGCAGGCCGACAAGCTGACAGCCATGGCCCTGCAGGATTACGATTGCTACCTGGTCAATCCGATCAGCGTCTCCAACCTGGTGCAGGCGCTGGTGCCGGTCGCCCAGAAGAAGAAGCCGATCGTCAACATCGACTCGACCATCGATGCCGAACAGGCCAAGGCCGCGGGCTTCGCCGTCTCGACCTATATCGGCACCGACAACGTCGCCGCCGGCGCGCTGGCCGGCGAGGAGATGCTGAAGCTGGTGCCGAAAGGCTCCAAGGTGGCGCTGATTGCCGGTATCGTCGGCGACGTCGGCTCGAACGCCCGCATCAAGGGCTTCAAGCAGGCGGTCGAGGGCAAGCTGGAAGTGGTGGTTATGGTGAGCGCCGACTGGGATCGCGAGAAGGCGCTGACTGCTGCCACCGACATCCTGGCCGCGCATCCGGATCTCGCCGGCTTCTTTGCCGCCAACGACATCATGGCGCTCGGCGTCGAGCGAGCCGTGCAGACGTCCGGCAAGGACGTCAAGGTGATCGGCCTCGACGGCATTGTCGACGCTCTGAAATCGGTCGCCGCCGGCGAACTCACGGCCACCGTCGCGCAATACCCCTATGTGGTCGGCGCAATGGGCGTCGAGGCGTGCAAGCTTGCCGCAATGGGTAAGGAACTCCCCGCCAACGTGCCTGCGCCGGTGCTCCTCATCAACAAGGACAATGCGGAAGCCTCGCTGAAGAACTTCCCGCGTCCAGGCGGCGACTATCCGGATCCCTTGCGCGAGATGCTGAAGTGAGCCTTCCAGCCGACAACGCGCCCGCCTCCCGACAGGCGGGCGTCCACGAGGAGAGCCGTCCCTCCCTGGCGGCTCTCCTCATCGATCCTTCCTTCTGGGCCGACTGGGCATCTGTCGTCGGCCTGGTCGGTCTCGTCATCCTGTTCGGCGTCACCTCGCCAGTCTTCCTCAGCGTCGCCAACATGCAGGCGATCCTGCTTGCCGCCGCGATCCTGGTGGTGCTGTCGATCGGTCAGACCTTCGTTGTCGCCACGTCCGGCATTGACCTCTCGCTCGCAGCCTCCGTCATGCTTGGCGCGGTCATCCTCGGCCTGGTCAATGCGGCGGGTCTCGGCATCTTCGCCGCCTGTGTGCTCGCGGTGCTCGCCACCAGCGCCATCGGCTTCATCAACGGCGTGCTGATCACCGCCGGGCGTATTCCCGATTTCGTCGTGACGCTCGGCACGCTCTCCGGTATTACTGGTCTTGGCCTCATCCTGTCCGGCGGCGAGCCGACCATGGTGGGCTCGACGTTCCTGCTCAAGCTCGCGTCAGGCTATCTCGGGCCGTTCGGCTATCCGGTCTGGGTGGCGATCGCGGCCGTCCTTGTCGCGCATGTTGCGCTCTACCACACGCGGTTCGGCGTGCATCTGCTTGCCACCGGCGGCCAGGCAGAGAGCGCCAGCGCGCTCGGCATTCGCACGAACCGGGTCAAGATCGCCGCCTATACGATCTCCGGCTTCTGCGCCGGCATCGCGTCGATCCTTCTGGTGGCGCGCATCGGCTCGGCCGAGCCGCAGATCAACACGAGCCTGCTCCTGAACTCCGTGGCGGCCGTGGTGCTGGGCGGCGTCAGCCTGTTCGGCGGCCGCGCCAGCATCCTGGGACCCGCCATCGGCGCGCTGATGCTGACGGCCCTCGTCAACGGGCTGACGCTGCTCAGCGTCTCGGCCTTCTATCAACCACTTGCCGTAGGCGTGATCGTGGTCCTGGCGGCGCTGATCATGCGATATCAGAAATGAGCACCGTCAATCACATCGCGCCTTCCGAGGCGATCCTCGCCTGCCAGGGACTGAGC
>NZ_RZSA01000628.1:0-4019 GCF_003998075.1 Mesorhizobium sp. M2A.F.Ca.ET.037.01.1.1
CCTCATATTCCCAGTGAAGAAGGCCTCCATCATTCCCAAGAGCATGTCAGGCGTATCAGTCGCACGGGGATTGTAGTGTGACGGGCGCGGATAGGCTTCAGGATTCCAATCACAAGTTCCAGCCAACCGGTCCCACTCGCTGGTCACGGTGTCGAGCTTTCAGGCCGGCGCGCTATGACCACTGATGGGAATGCCAGACCGGACAGAAGGAACGGTCTACGGAGGCTATACTCCGCAGGGCGGCCCCTGGCGGACTGGAACAGCGTTATCGTCGGGATTAAGGCTGCTTGGCTCTCGAAGAGCATGTCGATGCGCATCTCTGCTCCCCTATAAGTGTGTTATGTCATTCAAATCAAATGAACCATATCATAAACTGTAAGGCAACTAAAATTTCGCTGCATCAATCGAGTTCGAGTTCCCCCTGCGATTTCTCGAGCCAGGAACGCTGCAAAATGGGTGCGGAGAGTATGGACTAATATCGAAGGCGAGGCTCTCGATGCGCCGCGAGATTGCAGACCAGTTCAACAGCGCAGCCGTATTCGGCCCCTGTGCACGCCAAGTCTGCAAATGCTCAGGAGGTGCGAGCACTGCTGGTCGGCCGCAAGCTGTTGCAGGCCAAGCTGCTCGACGTCGAGCTCAGCATCGCGGAATCCTACGCGGTTACGGGCTCAAGGTTGGCGAGGTGAGCCGGGGGCGTTTCGAGGCGCGCAATCCCGATCTCATCGAAGGCCATGACATGCTTGCGACGGTGATCGGCGCGATGTTGCAGGCCCGGGCCGTATTGTGGAACGAGTTTATCCAGCTGCACCGCGCGATGCTGAAGATCGTCCGTGCCGATCTGTCTGCCAGCGGCTGATGAGCGCGCCTGGTGTCGGGGCAACAGCTTCATAATACCCGCTATCAGTCGGGCGAGACGATTATCCGTTACCGATTCCATCCCCGTTACGGGGAAACGGTTACTGTTGCCGGGCGCAATCGTCGTGGTGACGAGGTCAGTCTGACCATCCGCCAGCCTGACGGCACCCTGGCGCATCTGCCGATCTGGATGACGGAAGATCAAGCGAAGGCGATGATGATGACGGAGCGTCCCCGTCTGCCGCTGGCGTATCTGCACGAATTTCGTCTTGAGCTTGATGCCTGTCTAACCTTGCTGCGTGACGATTCCCGTCACGAAGGAGGAGACAAGCATGAAGCAACGGCAACCCTGTCACCGCCAATTCGATCTCTTCGTGCCCAAGACCCCACCGGTGCCGGTAGCAGCGTCCGAGCGGACGAAGCTATTGCCACTGGTGAGCGCGCTGCTGTCGGAAACACTCAGCGTCCCCGCAGTGACGGAGGCCGGCGATGAAGATCACGTCTGACCACCTGGCGCGCGGCGCCTTCATCTACATTCGGCAATCCACCGTCGATCAGCTTGCCAACAATCATGAGAGCCGGCGGCGTCAATATGGACTTGCCGACCGTGCCCATGCTCTTGGCTGGACGGATGTGACAGTCATCGACGACGACCTTGGCCGCTCGGGGTCGGGCGTCAGTCGTCCGGGCTTCGAGAAGCTGTTGGCAGCGATCTGCGAAGGCCGCGTCGGTGCCGTCTTTGCGATCGAAGTGTCGCGTCTGGCGCGCAATGGACGCGACTGGCACACGCTGATCGAATTTTGCGGACTGGTTGGCACGGTGATTGTCGATGAGGATGGAATCTATGAACCACGCCATCCAAACGATCGGTTGTTGCTGGGCATGAAAGGGACGATGAGCGAACTCGAACTGTCGCTCCTGCGGGCCCGTTCGATGGAAGCCTTGAAGCAGAAGGCACGGCGGGGCGAGCTCTTCTTCACGGTAGCTGGCGGCTATATGAAAATGGGCCGCGACAAGATCGAAATGGATCCAGACCTGCGTGTGCGAGAGGCGATCGGGTTGGTCTTCACCCGCTTTGCCGAAATGCAAAGCATCCGCCAGGTGTTCTTGTCGCTTCGAAGCGACCAGATCGCGCTGCCGTACCTCAACTCCAGGAACTCCGGACAACGGCAGGTGCTGTGGAAGCTTCCGGTCTATGCGACGGTGAGCAATCTTCTCACCAATCCTGTTTATGCCGGCGCTTACGCCTTTGGCCGAACCGGAAGTCGGACGATAATCGAAAACGGCCGCAAGCGAATCGTGCGCGGCCGTCGCAAAGATCGTTCAGATTGGGCTGTCTTGCTCGTTGACCATCACGAAGGCTATTTGTCCTGGGCGGAGTTTGAAAGGAACCAACGGCTGATCGCTGACAATGCCAACGGCAAGGGCATGATGGTGCGCGGGCCGGTGCGCAAGGGGGAGGCTTTGCTCGCGGGCCTGCTGCGCTGCGGCCATTGCGGCCGCCGCCTGCTTGTCAGCTACAACGGCACCAAGGGCGATGTCGGCCGCTATAAGTGTGACGCCACCCGAAGCAACCCTGGCGGTGATCCCTGTATCTCGTTCGGCGCACTGCGCGTCGACGAAGCGGTGGGTGTCGAGATCGTGCGGTTGCTGCAGCCGCTCGGCGTTGAAGCGGCCATCCAAGCGATCACGCAGTGCGAGCACCAGTCTGGCGAAAAACAGCGCCAGATCGAGTTGGCGATCGAACAGGCGCGATATGAGGCAACCAGGGCGCACCGACAGTATGACACGGTCGACCCCGACAATCGTCTGGTAGCTGGCGAACTTGAGCGACGGTGGAATGGCGCCCTCGCGAGCGTACGCGCTCTCGAGGAAGAATTGGAGGCCCTGCTGCGACAGCGGCCGGCAGCTTTGGGCGTCGAGGAGCGCCAGCGTCTATTGCAAATGGGGGCCGATCTGGAGGCTGCCTGGCATCATCCGGCGGCCACTTCCGTCACGCGCAAGCGTATCGTCCGGGTCGTGTTGCGCGAGATCGTGGCACAGGTCGAGGGTGACGAGGTTCATTTGTTGTTGCATTGGCAGGGTGGCGATCACACCAGCCTAACGGTGAGAAAGAACCGGCGGGGTCAGACGCGGTGGTGCGTCGAGCCTGAGACGGTGGAGTTGATCCGCGCCTGCGCACGAATGATGCCTGACAAGGCCATTGCCGGCATGCTCAACCGGATGGGAAAGCGGACAGGTCGATCGAATGGATGGACACAGTCGCGTGTCCGGGGCTTCCGCAATACGCACGACATCGCGGTCTACAGGGATGGCGAATGGGCCGAGCGCGGCGAAGTCACGTTGACTGAAGCCGCCAGCATGCTCAATCTGAGCCCTGCGACGGTCCTTCGCCAGATTCGCGCCGGCATCATCCCTGCCCAGCAATATTGCATGGGCGCACCTTGGGTTATCAAACGAGGAAATATCGAAGATTCGCATCTGATCGAGCGGATCAAGTCGTGCTCCAAGGGGCCGCCATCATCAGATTCGGATCAGAAGACCCTTGTCTTTCAATAGCTTAACGAGATGGGCATTATGACGTGGGACCAGGGGCCCTGGTTGCAGTCACCTTATCGCTCGGCGGTCGACAATCCGGGGCGGTTTGCCAAATCCCGAACCGTCGGGGCGTATTTCGGACTGATGCCCAAGAAATATCAATCCGGCGAGACCGACATCGACGGCGGCATTACCAAGGTCGGCGATGCCACGATGCGCACCGCGCTCTATGAAGCGGCGCATATCATGTTGACGCGCGCCACGCGGTTCTCGTGGGCGCGTTGAACCAGATCGTTTGCGCCTTGCGATTCTTTACGGCGTGACGCTGGTTCGATCTGATCTGCCTGAGCGGATCGCTTAAGCGCCCACAAGTTCATCCGGCGTCGCGCGCCGGAAGCGGCACGCGCTGCAATCGTCGGTCTAACGGGCCGCGGGCTTCCGGCGTCCCTCTGTCATGAGCCGGAGGGCGGATAGCCTTCATAAGGTGGCCACGGGGTCGCGTGGTTCCCGATTTTGATGGTGACCAAGTCTTTCGGTAGGTTGGACACCTGGTTTCCACCAAACCCGTCCATGAAGGGCACCCACCATGATCCTACCTTCCGGATCCACCAGTTAAGGTAGTAATC
>NZ_RZSA01000629.1:0-4018 GCF_003998075.1 Mesorhizobium sp. M2A.F.Ca.ET.037.01.1.1
CCCCTGCTCGTGATGACGATGTGCGCGCGCTGCAGAACGCCGCGCAGCTTGCGGCCGATCCTCCTGATCGCGCGCTCGAAGTCCTTGGGATCCTTCAGCCTGGCTTCGTCGACGGAATCGAGGAGGAGCCAGCCGTCCTCACCGGACGCGACCCAGTCATCGAACTCCTCGGGCGTTCCCTCCTCGAAGGACGCATCGAAGTCCTGTGCTAGGTGCTCGATGCGCAGGAAGAAGGCGTACTTCCCGCGCAGCCGGAGGTCGCGGCACACGTGCCGGATCTCTTCGGTCTTTCCCGATCCCGCCTCAGACAAGAGGACGACGCGCGATTCCTCCAGGAGGTCGGACCACTGCGTGAGCTTGTCGCGGCGCATCAGCCGGAACAGCTCGGCATCCTTGCCTTCCTCCTCGCTCAGGCCGAGGTCGTGGAAGGTCCGGTCCAGCTGAATGAACTCATCAAAGATGTCCGACATTCGTATTCCCCCCTGTCCGCATCGTCCATAGCCGGCTCTCGATGTGCCGACAACAGAGGGACGGAGCGCCTTCGGCGCATCCTATTCTCCAGCCGATCAGGGGCAAATTCGTTCAAGTCGCCCAGCGGTCGCCTAGCGATTTCCAAAGTGGCGCAGTCACGGAGCGACGAACTCCACCATCCGTCCGTCAGGCCTCCTTGCGACCAGCCGCTTGGTACGCAGAGACAAGACGATGTAGGATAGGTGACCGCCTGCCGCACCGCGTCGGCGACATTTGTGGCACCCGCCGCCGGGCCGGGACTTGAGCGATACCCTCGAACGCCTTCTGCGCCATTTAGGCGCGTCATCTGTCCGCTCGCGTTGCCGCCGAAGCGGTTCGCCTGCCCAGCACGAATGTCCGCTTCGTCGCTGGCTAAATCCAAAGCGGCCAGCGGCTAGCGGCCCCAAACACGTCATCCGGTGGTCGATGCTGCGACGACTGCTTATGGCGCCTCCTGCCAGTTCAGATCGACGGCAGCAACGTGAACTTTCCACCCGAGCACGACATTCCCGGCGGATGTCTCACCCCAGTTTTCTTCTGCGCGCTCCAGTTGACTTATGAAATTGACAAGAATCCCGCCCATCCCTGGCGAGCAGCATATTATTCATCACCGGCGACGCCTGCATCCCCACCGCCATCGTTCGAAAACTCCGGCATGATGTCGCCGGCCAATAGCTTTTCCTTCGAGAGCAGGCCTGCGTCCTCGAGCGCCTCGAAGTCGGGGAGATCACGTAGCGTATCGAGCCCGAACTCCAGCAGGAACACTTTTGTCGTGACGTAGGTGTAGGGTGCACCGGGCGTCGGGCTGCGCGGCCCGGAGGCGATCAAGTTTGCGCCGCGTAAAAGGCCGATCAGGTCACGCGAAACTTCCTTGCCAAAAAATGACGACAGTTCTCCACGCGTGATGGGCTGGAAGTAAGCGATGCACATCAGCACCAACACTTCGGACTGCGACAGGTCGGACGGCTTTTCATTGCTGCCTACAGCGGCGCGGATGGCGTCGGCATAGGCTGGCCGGGTCAAATGCTTCCAGCCGCCGGCGACGGCGACCAGGTCGTAGGGCCGACCGCGCAGTTCCTCGCGAATGTCGTCGATCAAAAGGTCGATGCTGCAGCTCTTGCCGACGATACGCGCCAGCATCTCGCGGGTGACCGGCTCGCTCGCCGCGAAGATTGTCGCCTCGACCCGGTTCATCCATTCACGCCAGCGCGCCTCCGGCGGCAGGTGATCGAGCTCACGATCGATCAAATGGTCATTTGCACGACCGTCGTCCTGTCGCCCCTTCCCTCTTCTCGTACGCGTCGCTTCCGCCATCGTCCTCAGATCCCGTAGATGCGGAAGGTCGTGCGGCCGCTGAGCTCCCGCACGGCGCCAAGATCGACCAGACGATCGAACAGTCGGCGCAGGCTCCGGGCGCTCATGCCGGCAATCTTTTCCGACGCCACGATGGCGTCGTGGGACAGAAGTCGATTGACGACGATGTCGGCGCCCCGCGCGCGAAGGCGTGGCGCCACGGTGAGCAACCTGTCGGCGCGACGCTCGAGTTCGGCCGACAGATCGATAGCACGCAAGGCGGCGCGCGCCTGAGCCGCAAGCAGACCTTTTGCAGGATCAAGGCCCGTGTCGATGTTCGCTGCTGCCATGAAGGTTGCGGCGCTCCGCGGGCGACCGACAGCCATGCCCAGGGCTGCCTCGCCGCCCATCACCGGCACCGCGTGCGCCCAGCCCAACCGCTGAGCGAGCAGTGCGTCGGCGAACCACCGTCCGACGGTGCGTGGAAGGCCACGCCGCTCGACTGCCGCGAAGGCACCGATCAGCATTCCGACAGCACCTTCGGTCGTCGCAAACTGCCGAAGCTCGTCGGCAAGTTCGTTCGCCATCTCGTCATGCCGAGCGAGACCCAGGGCCTCGAGCACGCCGGCGATGGTTGCCTCGGTCAGCAGTTCCTCTGAGGGAGACGACGCCAGCCTGCGCCAGGCCAAGAGCATCTTCCCCGCCGGGCCGACATCGTCGCCGGGCCGCGTCAACAGCACTGCATCGCGCAGAGCGGGCTCGTCCTCGACGCGGCCAGCCTGTCTGGCCGTCACCGAGGCGGCCGCGAGCGCCAACCGCTGCCGCCAGGCGCCGGCCCATCTCTCCTGCCGGCGCACGGTCGCATCAAGCGCTCCGATGGCGGCGCCCGCTGTGATTGCAACATCGTCAAAGGCCTGCGCAGCCAGGGTTTGCGCGTCGGGAACAGCGCGGCGCAGCCAGCCGGGAATGGGTGCGGCTGGCGTAACCGCGGTGACGCCGGTCAGCCTGCCGTGATGGCGCGGAGAGGATTTCGGACGCAGAATCATCGGGAGCAGCATGAATCAGCGCGGCGCTTTTGGCAACGAAATTGGCCTCAATCCGCCGCGCCTGTCGACAGGCTTTTATGTCCGGTAAGCTTGCCTTATCGGACGTACCGGCAATCCGCCTAGCCGAGCGCCGCCAGCCCGTGCTTGTTGACCACGGACAGCAGTTTCAGCGCCATGCCGCTCGGCCGCTTGGCGCCGGTCTCCCACTTCTGCACCGTCGATTCGGATGTGTTCAGATAGCGCGCAAACACCGGCTGGCTGACCTGGTTCTTCTCCCGCAGCGCCTTGATCGCGTCGGGCTCGATCGCCGGCGGCACCGTCAGGCAGCTCTCGTCGAAGCTGCGCATCGTCGCCTTGTCGATCGCCCCGACCTTGTAGAGCGCGCTCGCCGAGCTGTGGATCGCCGCGAAGGCGTCGGACTTGTATTTTCTAGCCCTGCTCATGTGCATATCTCCAAAAAATCTCCGTCTGCCAGCAATTCGCCGAGCTGCCGATCGGTCAGCCCAGCATAAGCCTTGGCCAGCCTGCGGAACTGGGCGAGTTCGTCGTCATCAATGTTGGCCCTGTCCTGCTTGGCGAACAGATACTCGTAGACCCAGAACCGACCGGATTTGGCCAGGATGATCGATCGGTGCCGGTTGTCGTTCAGACGCTTCTTGAACACGCCACCGCCAAGATCTTCGGCTTGTCCCAACGCCACCTGCGCAATCGCCTGCACAGTGCCACGTCGCTGATTCGCCCCTTGCGCGCCGCCTTGGCGAACCAGGCTGTCTTGAACGTCCGCTGCGTCATGGTTTAATATAGCACCAGGTGCTATGGATTGCAAACGCTGCGGTGCCGCCGCCGAACACCGGTTGGCCGACAGCCGGTCCCGTACCGCTAGAGGTTTCTACACGTCAGTCAGATCCTCGGGATATCGGCCACCGCGCGCGTGGAATAGCCACCACGTCTCCGCGCCGCGCGTTGAAACGACCAGACAGTGGGGCTCATCCAGCGCCGGCTCGATCAAGCCCAGACGGACGAGCGGAATGATGGTCTTTTCGCCGATCGACTTGTCATGGTACGAAAGCCCGGGCACGACAAGGCGCCATCCCGGCGTTCCGCGCTCGGTCGTGGCCGCCGCGAGATAGCCCATTTCCGATGGCGACTCCCCACGCCCCAAGGTGAAC
>NZ_RZSA01000062.1:0-12577 GCF_003998075.1 Mesorhizobium sp. M2A.F.Ca.ET.037.01.1.1
CTCCAGGGGAATGAGGCGTTGGCGTTCCCTGGAACACCCCTCAACCGTCTCGGCGCTGCGCGCCGATCCACCTTCTCCCACAAGGGGAGAAGGGGAAGCCGGCTCCTAGCTCACCTCCGCCGTTCTCCTGCGCACAATCACCCCAAGCTCGTCGCTTTCCCGCGCGATGCGCAGGCGCTCTTCGGCTTCGGTTGCCTCGCGCTGGCGGTCCCACATCGAGGCGTAGAGGCCGTGCTTGGCCAGCAGCGCCGTGTGCGTGCCGCGCTCGGCGATCTGGCCGTCCTTGAGCACGATGATCTCGTCGGCCGAGATCACCGTCGACAGGCGGTGGGCGATGACGATGGTGGTGCGGCCCTTGCTGACGAGATCGAGCGCCGCCTGGATTTCCTGCTCGGTCTGGGTATCCAGCGCCGAGGTCGCCTCGTCGAGCATCAGGATCGGCGGCGCCTTCAGGATGGTGCGGGCGATCGCCACGCGCTGCTTTTCGCCGCCCGACAGCTTTAGGCCGCGCTCGCCGACCATCGACTTGTAGCCTTCGGGCAGCTTGTCGATGAACGGGCCGATCTGGGCAAGCTCGGCGGCCTTGCGCACCTCCTCCTCGCTGGCGCCGACGCGGCCATAGCGGATGTTGTAGGCGATGGTGTCGTTGAAGAGCACCGTGTCCTGCGGCACCATGCCGAGCACGGCGCGCAGGCTCTCCTGAGTGACGTCGCGGATGTCCTTGCCGTCTATCAGCACCTGGCCACCCTGCACGTCGTAGAAGCGGAACAGAAGCCTGGAAATGGTCGACTTGCCGGCGCCCGAAGGGCCGACGATCGCCACCGTCTTACCGGCCGGGACCTCGAAGGAGACGCCTTTCAGGATCTTGCGGTTCGGATCATAGGAGAAATGAACGTCGCGGAACTCGACCTTGCCCGGGCCGACCTTGAGCGGCTTGGCGTCCGGCTTGTCGACGATCTCCTGGGGCACGTCGAGCAGGTCGAACATGTGCTCGATGTCGGTCAGGCCTTGCCGGATTTCGCGATAGATGAAGCCGATGAAATTGAGCGGCACCGAAAGCTGGATCAGCATGGCGTTGATGAAGACGAAGTCGCCGACGCTCTGCGTGCCGGCCTGCACTTCCAGCGCCGACATGCACATGACGATGACGGTGCCCAGGCCGAAGATGAGGCCCTGGCCGAAATTCAGCCAGCCGAGCGAGGTCCAGGTCTTGGTCGCGGCGATCTCGTAGCGCGCCATGGAGCGGTCGAAGCGCTCGGCCTCCATGCGCTCATTGGTGAAATATTTGACCGTCTCGAAGTTCAAGAGCGAGTCGATCGCCTTGGTGTTGGCGTCGGTATCGCTGTCGTTCATGTCGCGGCGGATCGAGATGCGCCAGTCGCTGGCCTTGACCGTGAACCAGACATAGAGCCAGACGGTGACGGCGACCACGGCGACATATTTCCAGCCATAGGTGAAGGCGAAGATGCCGGCCGTCAGAGCGAATTCGAGGATTGTCGGCGCCGTGTTCAGCATGATGAAGCGCACGATCGTCTCGATGCCCTTGGTGCCGCGCTCGATGATGCGCGACAGGCCGCCGGTGCGGCGCTCCAGATGGAAGCGCAGCGACAGCTCGTGCATGTGGACGAAGGTGCGGTAGGCGAGCTGGCGCACCGCATATTGGCCGACGCGGGCAAACAGCGCGTCGCGCAACTGGTTGAAGCCGAGCTGGACCAGGCGCAGCACGTTGTAGGCGATCACCAGCGCCACGGGCGCGAGCAGGAAGGCCGGCAGCGGCGGCGGGGTCTTGGAGGCATGGGCCAGCGCATCCGTCGCCCATTTGAAGAAATACGGGCCGGCGACCAAAGTGAGCTTGGCGACGACCAGAAGCAGCGTCGCCCAGGTGACACGGGCTCTGAGATCGGCGCGCTCGGCCGGCCACATATAGGGCCAGAGGTTGCGCAATGTGGTGAGGGTGCCGGCTTCGGCGGATACGGTCTTTTCGGCCACTAGTCTTGCCTTTTGGGTAAACTGCCGGGGCAGCAGGAAGCAACGAGTTGGTTGAGCGAGGCGGAGACGCCCGCAAGCGCGGTGTGGTCGACCGCGTAGCGCGAGCGCTGGCGGTCAGTCTCGAAGCGGACGAGCCCCGCCTCGACCAGGACCTTCAGGTGCTGCGAAACGGTCGATTGGGCGAGGTCGAGATGGTCGACCACCTCACGGCACGAGCAGCAGGAGCTGGCCGAGAGGCGTTTCAGGATCTCGATGCGCGCCCGATGCGAGAGCGCCGCCAGGCGCAGCGCGATGGCGCGGCTGTCAGCGCAACGGCTTTCGGGGGATACGGTCATCGTCCATCGCCGATAGACGATGGAGGATGAGAGGGCAAGCTAGGCGGATGGGTAGATTGAGGTGAGGCGCCCGCCATTCGCGTTCGTCATCCTAGGGCGGAGCGCCGCGCAGCGGCGCGCAGACCCTAGGATCCATGCCGTTACCTCAGAACATCCCGGCGTTCGAGAATTTTCACCTGTCCTGGCCGATGGCACTAAACAGCGCCATTTCTTTCTTCACCGCAGCACACTTCGGCGACTGTCACGGCATGGATCCTAGGGTCTGCGCGCGTCGCTTCGCCCTTGCTCCGCCCTAGGATGACGAAGTCGCTACTCCGTCTTCGGCGCTGTCATCTGCTCGCCCATGGCCTTCATGTCGGCGTCCTCGCCCTCCTTCGACTTGGACGGCACCTTGAACACCTGGCCGGGCCAGATGCGGTCGGGATCGCGGATCTGGTCCTTGTTGGCGAGATAGATGGTCGAGAAGCGCGTGCCATGGCCGTAGACGCGGCGCGAGATGCGCCAGAGCGTGTCGTTGCGGCGGATGATGACGGCGCTGTCGGCATGTTCGAGCTTCGGCGCGACCGTCTCGGCCACGTCGGCCGAAGGCGTCGCCTCGGAAACCTTGGCCGGAACCTCGGCGGGCTTGGCCGCTTCGGCCGTTGCCGCCGGCTTGGCTTCCGCGGCCTGGGATCCGGCGCCCTGGACCTGGGCGAGTTTGGTCTCGGCCGGCTTGGCCTCGCCGGTCTTCGTCTCATTTGGAGCGACGGCTGCGATCGACTCGCCGGGCTCGCGCTCGAACGGCACGGCGGCACGGGCGACGACCTTGACGCCGTCGCTGTCCAGGCCATCGACATGGATGGTGTAGTTGCCGACCGGGATGTCGCGGGTCGCTTCGATCAGGAAATGCCCGTCGGCGGAGGTCCGCGCATCGCCAAGCAGGATGGCGTCGGCATAGGCGCGCACCTTGCGGCCGGGATCGGCCGTGCCGGCGACGAAGATCTTGCTGCCGTCGATCTCGACCGCTTCGACGGCGATCTTGGGCTCCGCCGACGCCGAGGCCGTATCGGATGCAGCCGGAGCGGTCGTTGCGGGAGCCGTCGTTGCCGGAGCCTGGGCTGCCGGTGCCGCCTGGTCGGAGTCGGCCGGCGCCGCCGGCTTGGTCTCGGCCTCGGGCACGGTGATCAGTTGCGAGGCCTTGCCCGGTTCCTCGACCATCGCCAGAACCTGCCCGGTCGGGCTCTGCGGCACCGAAACGACGGCGGTCTGGGCCGAGGCGACGGCAGTGCCGCCAACCGTCTGGCGCAGCGTGATCGTATAGTCGCCCGGCTTCAGCGGATCGTCGAGCACGATGGCGAAGGCGCCGTCGGGGCCGGAATCGGTCGAGCCGAGCACCGTGCCGCCACTCAGGATCTCGACCTTGGCGTTGGGCGCGGCGCTGCCGGCGACGACGATCGAGCCGTTGCTTTCGACGCGCACGACATCGAAGGTCGGCAGCGTCGAACCGGCCGCGGCGGCCGGCGCCGTTGCGTTCTTGTTGGCCGGCGCCATCGTGTTGGCCGGGGCCATTGTGTTTGCAGGAGCTTGAGGCACGCGCGCCTCGGTGGTCGTGCTCGAGGATTCAGCCGGTTTCGCGCCGGTCTGCGGCAGCGCCGCGACCTGCGCTGGTTTCTGGTTGATGTAGGGATCGAGCGCGCCCGACCCGTAGGCGACCGCCGCCACGACGGCCACGCCGCCCGCCGCGAACAAGAACGCCTTAGAAGGATTGATAGCCATAATTTTATACTGCCCCCTTAGCCACCTAACGCCGGTCTAGCGTGTTTTCTCCAAGCTCACAAGAAAAAGCCCGTCCGCGGGCTTGACCCGGCCAACCGTCCCCATCACCAATCATCGTCATGAACACGATTCGATCCGTCTGCGTCTATTGCGGCTCGTCTCCGGGCCGCGACGAGGCCTATATCAAGGCCGGCCACACGCTTGGCCGCTCGCTTGCCAAATCCGGGTTGCGCCTCATCTATGGCGGCGGCACCAAGGGCATCATGGGCGCCGTCGCCGATGGCGCGCTCAGGGCCGGCGGCAAGGTCACCGGCATCATCCCGCGCTTCCTGATCAACAGGGAAGCGACCGAAACCGCGCTCGACAAGCTCGACGAATTGCTGATCACCGACAATATGCACGAGCGCAAGCACAGCATGTTCGAAAAATCCGACGCCTTTGTGGCGCTGCCGGGCGGCATCGGCACGGTGGAGGAGATCGTCGAGATCATGACCTGGGCGCAGCTCGGCCATCATCGCAAGCCGATCGTCTTCGCCAACGTCAAGGGGTTCTGGGATCCGATGCTGTCGCTGATCGAGCACATGTCGGAGGAAGGCTTCATACACACCGCGCATCGCGTGAAGCCGCTGGTGGTCAACGACCCGGAAGCGATAGTCGCCGCTATCATGGTGGCAGGCTCGTCCGTCGACGCGCCGACGGAAGGCGTACAGTCGGTGATAGATAAGATGTAAGGCAATAAGGCAGTAGGGGAGTAAGGCAGTATGTAAGGCTGCGGAAAATGCCCCCTACTGCCCTACTGCCCTACTGCCCTACTGCCTTCCTCAAATCCCCAATCACCGTCCGCCGATCATTCCTGCGCCATGCCAGATGGATCGACACGCTGCGCTTGAACCAGGGCAGGTCGCGGAAGATCACGCCCGGAGGTGCCGCGCTGCGCAAGCTTTCCTGGACCGTGGCGAGGCCGAGACCGGCGCTGACCAGGCCGAGCGACGTCAACGGATCGTTCGTCTCGTAAGCGATGTCGGGCATGAAACCGGATTCGGCGCAGGCCGCCAGGAACTGCGCGCGGTTGGTGTCGCCGGGCTGGCGCACGACGGTGATCCAGACGCGGCCGTCGAGCTGGCCCGGTTGGATGTCGGCAGCATCGACCAGCGGATCGCCCTGTGGCATTGCAAGCACCAGCGGCTCGCGCCGCACCAAGACGCTTTCAAGATCGGGATCGGCCTCCGGCGCGGGCGAGTAGACGAAACCGAGATCGAGCGCGCGCTGCCGTAAATCCTCGAACTGCGCGGCCGAGCGACTGCTGCGCAATTGCAGACGGAAGTCCGGCCGCGCGCGGCGGAAGTCCCGCAGCATGGCGGCGACCAGCCCGGCATGCACCGCGCCTTCGACATAACCGATGGCGAGGCTGCCTGTGGCGCCGCTGGCGAGGTTGCGGCCGAGCTCTTCCAGCCGCGCCGCATCGGCAAGCAAGGCGCGGGCCTCGGCAAGGAAGGCCCTGCCCTCGGCGTTGAGGTGGACGCGCCGCCTCGCCCGCTCGAACAAGGCGACGCCGAGCTGCTCCTCGAGCTGGATGATCTGCCGGCTCAAGGGCGATTGCGAAATGTGCAATTGCTCGGCGGCGCGGCCGACATTGCCGGCCTCTGCGACGGCGACGAAATATCTGATCTGGCGCAGGTCGAGCATTCTTTGGCCTCTCAATTCCAAGTCCTCAAAGGTCTGAACTTTATCCTAATCAGTCTTGGACAGTCTGGACAGCCGGCGCGATATCTCCCTCGTCACCCCAGCCACGAAGGAGATCGCCATGCAGTTCTTTGCCCTGCTCAGCCGCAACACCCAAAAATTCAGCGACGCCGATTTCGCGCCGCTGCTGCCGCCGGAGTCCGAGCGGCGAAAGGCGCTTTACGTGCAAGGCGCGGTGCGCCAGATCTGGAACCGTGGCGACATTCCCGGCAGCGGCATGATGTTCGAGGCAGCCGACGAGAAGGAAGTGCGCGGCCATCTCGCCACGCTGCCGCTGATCGAGGCCGGCATGATGGACATCACGGCGATCGTGCCGCTCAACCCCTATCCTGGCTTTGGGCCGAAGCGCTGAATCGAGCCTTATTCGTGAGGTTGCCGCATATTGGCGGCCTCACGGCCAGGCTTCCTGCATCGCGTTCACTAAAAGCCATGCCATCGCGAGAAGCGCGACGAGCAGCGCCAGCCGCAGCCCCGCGGATCGCGCCTGGCCGGTCTCCTGACGCTGAAGCCGGCGCCAGGTCTGGAATGCCGCGAAGAGAGTAAGCAGCGCATAAAACCCGGCCAGCATCCACAAGACCGCCCGCCGGATATCGGAATGCCGTTATTCTCGAGCACCTTGCCGATCAGCATCGCCGGTCCGGCGACGAACAAGGCAATGGCGATGCCGAACAGGAAGCCGATCATCGCGCCTGGAAAGGACGTCGCCGACAGCGCGACCAGCACCGCCAGGAGGACGAGCAGAGTGATGAACGCGCGCTGGCTCATGGGCCATTATTCCCCGACCGAACGCGGCGTAATGTACCAGTCTGACCTTAACTGCGCGCAACGGCGTGCCCCGTCTTCGAACCGTAGACCGGGGTGCGGCATGGCCGAGACCTGCGTTCCTTATCGGCAACGCAACCGATGCGGGCGTGAGTTCGGCCATCGTCCCTGGGCTGAAAACCCCGCCAAGCAAGACGACGCCGGTGATGGTCTCGCCGCAACGAAGAAATCGTCTCCAGCTTGCCGAGCGCCATTCTGGCGTGCCCATTGCCGCCGACACACAGCAGACCGGGACGACAGGCAAATTCCGGTCTGAACGATTCAGCCGGCACCAGTGAGTTCAGCGGCCGTGCGCACGCGGGCGAGCACCTCGCTCAGCATGTCGTGCATGGCCTTGCGGGCTCTTGTGGAGTCGCCGGACTCGATCGCCTTCAGCACCTTGCCATGCGCGTCGAGATCGCCCACCGGATGACCGAACAGCGCGTTGGTGGTCGGCACGCTGTACTGCAGCGCCGTGTGGATCAGCGCCGAGAGCGGCAGGAAGAAGCGGTTCCCGGTGGCGGCAAGCACCGCTTCATGGAAGGCGGCGTCCGACAAGACCGGATCGCCCTGGCCGGAGGAGGCCGCGCGCATCGCCTCGAAGGCCTCGCGGATGGCAGCGATCTCGTCCGGGTTGTTGCGGCTCGCGGCAATTGCCGCCGCCTCGCATTCGAAGCCCAGGCGCACTTCCAGAAGCTCGATGATGAAGTGGCGCGGTGTCGCGCTGGCGCGCAGCCAGCCCAGCACCGCGGGGTCCAAGAAATTCCAGTCCTTCAGCGGGCGGATGCGCGAGCCACGTCGCGGGCGGGTGACCAGCAGGCCTTTGGCCCACAGGATCTTCACCGCTTCGCGCGCCGCACTTCGGCTGGCGCCGAAGCGGGCGCAGATCTCCTCCTCGCCAATCAGGGTCGCGCCGGGCGGAAACAGCCCTCGGAGAATCTCGCGGCCGAGATTGTTGGTTATCTCGTCCGTCACCGACGCCGTCTGGTTGCCTGCCATTTTGTCCCGGCCCATTTGGTTCTGCTAGCAAGCGTCGGTGTTATCTTAGCAAGCCGAACCTGTCCATTATCATCTGATTTGTCAGATAAATGCAGTTGAAGGCATCGCGACTTTCCTGTTAGCTGTTGGGGGAAGCAGCGGAGAGCCGGTTTGTCGCCAACATCCTCGATGCGCGCGGTGGTGCTGCGCCGGCCGCTCGACCTCGACGTCGAGGAGCGCACAACGCCAGGGCCCGGCCCAGGCGAGGTACTGGTGCGCATTGCGCGCGGCGGCATTTGCGGCTCCGACCTGCATTATTTCCGCCATGGCGGTTTCGGCACTGTGCGCATGAAGGAGCCGATGATCCTCGGCCACGAGATCGCCGGCCGCGTCGAGGCGCTGGGCGCCGGCGTTTCCGGGCCGGCGGTGGGGACGGCGGTCGCCGTCAATCCCGCCAACCGTTGCGGCGTCTGCGCCTTCTGCCGGGCCGGGCAACCGATCCATTGCCTCGACATGCGCTTCCTGGGGTCGGCGATGCGCATGCCGCATGTGCAGGGCGGCTTTGCCGAACATCTCGTCTGCCGCGCCAAAAACGCCGTGCCGCTGGCGACGGGCTCCGACCCTACCGCCGGCGCGTTCGCGGAGCCTCTTGCCGTGACGCTGCATGCCGTCGCCCAGGCGCCGGTCTATGGCAGCCGCGTGCTGATCATGGGCGCTGGACCGATCGGCACGCTGCTGGTGCTCGCCGCGCGCTTTGCCGGCGCGCGCGAAGTCGTCGTCACCGATGTGCAGGACAGACCGCTGCAATACGCCGCCAAGATCGGCGCCGACCGCACGATCAATGTCGCCACACATGCCGAGGCGATGGACGGCTACGCCGCCAACAAGGGGTATTTCGACGTCGTCTTCGAGGCCGCCGGCCAGGGCGGGACGGTCGCCAGCGCCTTGCCTGTCATCAAGCCGCGCGGGACGCTGGTGGCCGTCGGCCAGGGCGCGACGGCGGAGCTTTCCATGTCGGTCATCGTCACCAAGGAAATCCAGGTGAAGGGCAGCTTCCGCTTCGACACGGAATTCGCCCTGGCGGTCGACCTGATCGGCTCGGGCCGGATCGACGTCGCGCCGCTGCTCAGCAACACGCTGCCACTCGCCGAGGCGCGAAAGGCCTTCGAGCTGGCCAGCGACAAATCGCAATCGATGAAGGTGCAAATTGCGTTCGACTGATTATCTCGGCCGTCTTTTCGGCCTCGAGGGCAGGCATGCCTTCGTCACCGGCGCCAGCCGCGGGCTGGGCCTCGCCTTCGCGGGGGCACTGGCCGCGGCCGGCGCGCGCGTCACGCTCGGCGGCCGCAAGATGGAGGAGCTGAAGGCTGCCGCCGACAGGCTGCGTGCCGAAGGCCACACGATCGCGGAGTCATTAATCGACGTCACCGACACCCAATCGGTCGATGCGGCAATCGCAGCTTCGGAAGCCGACACCGGGCCGATCGACATCCTGGTCAACAATGCCGGCATCCAGCGCCGCGCGCCGCTGGAGACTTTCTCCGATGCCGACTGGGACGCGCTGATGGCGACCAATCTCGACGGCGTGTTCAAGGTGAGCCGCGCCGCGGTGAAGGGCATGATCCAGCGCCGCAAGGGCGTCATCATCAATGTCTCCTCGGTGCAGAGCGCGCTCGCTCGCCCCTCGATCGCGCCTTACGCGGCGAGCAAGGGAGCGATCACCATGCTGACCAAGTCGATGGCCGGCGAATGGGGCCAGCACGGCGTGCGCGTCAACGCCATCGCGCCCGGCTATTTCAAGACAGAGCTCAACGCGGCTTTAGTCGCCGACGAGAAATTCTCGACCTGGCTCACCGGCCGCACGCCGATGCGGCGCTGGGGTGATGTCGAGGAACTGGCTGGCGCGGCGGTGTTCCTGGCATCGGATGCCGCGAGTTTCGTCACTGGTCAGACGCTGCTGGTGGATGGCGGGATCACCAGTGTGTTGTGAGCCTCATAGGCAACACTCAAACCGGTAGCCTTGTCTCCCCCACCGACAGATGCCGCTCGATGGGCGGATCGATCTTGGTGTCCTTCGCGAACCCGGTCAACACCCTGTCCACCGACAGCCTGCCCGCCCCGCTGAGCGCCAGGATGAACATGCCGCCGGCGATGGCGAGATCCTTCTCGAAATGGAGCAGTTCGTTCTGGCTGGCGAAATTGGTGTGGAAGAGGCTTGCCGTCATCAGGCAGAACAGGCCGAGCCCGATCGCACCCAGCCGCGCCAGGATGCCGAGCGCCACCGACAGGCCGGCGCCGAGTTGCAGCGCGATGGTGGCAATGAGCAGCGGCGTGCCGACGCCAAGCGCGGCCATCGCCTTCTGAGCGCCCTCGAAATGCGTCGCCAGTTGCAGTCCCTCATGCACGAAGATCAGGGACAGAAACAGCCGGCCGGCCAGCAGGACGACATCCCTGGCGTGCAGTTTTTCGGCAAGTTCGGTCGGTGTCATCGTTGGCTCCAATTCTTGGACGCAGGTAGCCGCCACGCGCCCGGGTGGACGCGCGCTCGAGGTTGAAAGGTCGGAGCCGGCGCGAGGGAGAGGAACGCCGGCTCCGGTTTTCGGGGGCTACCGCGGTGGCGCCCAAAAAAGTTGGCACTGAAGGGAGAGGGCAGCGCAAGGTCCCCTCTCCGGCCGCTTCGCGGCCACCTCTCCCCACTTCGTGGGGCGAGGAACGGGCTGAACTACTTCGTCACCTTCGTGTCGATCGCCTGCTTGAGGTCGGAAAGCTCCTCGCAGCCCGACGGGCACAGCTTCTCCAGTGAGGCGAGCTGCTCGTTGGCCTTGGCCATGTCGCCGGTCTCGACATAGAGCTCGCCCAGATATTCATGCGCGGCCTTGTGGTCGGGCTTAAGCTCCAGCGCCTTGGTGTAGTAGGTCAGCGAGGTCTGATAGTCGCCGGTCTTGCGCAGCGTGAAGCCGAGCAGGTTGTAGACGTCGGCCTGCTGGGTGTCCTGCGCCAGGTCGCGCAGATCGGCCAGCGCGCCCTTATAGTCCTTGGCGTCGATCTTGGCCTTCACCGCCGTCAGGTCGGGCGCATCGGCGCCTTCGATGTCGTCCACGGCATAGGCTGGAACGGCGATGGCGATCGGGGCCGCGGTCAAGACCGCAATGGCGCCGAGCGCCGCGAAAGTTAAGTGTTTCATTGGAGTGTCGCTTTCTGTTCACGATCCGAGTGAGATCAGATCTGGGTCGGGGTGAAGGCGTAGGCATTGCCGTCCTTGACGAAGCTGCCTGTGCCGGGGAACGGGAAGTGCGAGCCGCAGATGCGGACATTGTCGGCGATCACCTGGTCAATGATCCGGTGCCGCGTGGTGATCGCCGTCGGACCGTCCTGGTCGTAGGCGCCCTGCCATTCGGGATGCGGGGCAAGCAGCGCCGGCACGTACATGGTGTCGGCCGAGACGAGGAATTGCTCGGCGCCGGCATCGACATGGTAGACCGAATGGCCAGGCGTATGGCCGGGCGCCGCCATGAGGCGGATGCCGGGCACCACTTCCGCGCCATCGTCGACCAGCTTCCAGTTCTTCCATTTCGGAAAATTCTCGGCGATGCGCTTGCCCGCCGGCTTGCGGCCCTCGGGCAGCTTGGCGAGGCGGCTCGGATCCGTCCACCAATTGTATTCGGTGGCGTTGACGATCAGCTCGGCATTGGGGAACACCGGATCGTTGGTGCCCTTCTCCATCAGGCCCCAGACATGGTCCGGATGGAAATGCGAGATCAGAATGGTGTCGATCGCCTTGTAGTCGATGCCCGCGGCCTTCATGTTGGCCGGCAGATGCGTGGCGTTGGCCTGCCACTGGCCGACGCCGGAACCGGCGTCCATCATGATGGTGCGGCCGTTCATCTTGAGCACCACGACGGTGAGCGGAATCGGCATGAAGTCGGTGGTCAATCCTGCCTTGGCGAGTGCCGCCTTGGTGTCGTCGACCGAGACGTCCTTGATGAAGGCCGGGTCGTGGGGCTTGCGCCAAATGCCGTCATAGACGGCGGTGACCTCGAGCGAGCCGACCTTGTATTTGTAGAAGCCGACCAGCGGCTCGACCGGGGTTTCGGCGTGGGCCGCGGGCGCGAATTCGAGCTTGCCGGCAATGCCGAAGGCGGCAGCGGCGGCGGCTGATCCGAGCACCATGCGGCGTGTCATGTTGAACATCAGAAATCTCCTCTAGTGGCTGCGGGTTGCGTCAGGTTTCAGGCGGTATGAGAGATTGGCGGAGGGCCCGGTGCGACCCTCCGCCGGCTGCGGAAGCCGGTGCCGGCCGGTCCGACTGAAAGACCGACCGGCACAGGGGAGATCGGGACTTCGGCTCCGAGCCCTGCGAGGCGTGCCTTCCCCGCCCGGATCGGGACGTTCAGCCCCAAGCTCCTAGCTCAGCGACCCCAGATGCCCTGGCCAGGCTCATCCGCAGCGATCTTGGCCGCCGGCTTCATGTCGTGACGGTCCAGCTTCACGATGGAAGCAGTGGTGGTGGTGTCGACGGCGGCTGCGTGCTGGGCGGCCGCGGAGAAGTGGTCGCTGCCGGCAAAGGCGCCGCCGGTGGCAAGGAGGATGGCGACTGCGGTGAGGGCGATCTTGTTCATATGCGTATTCTCCGGGTTGGTTGATGCGTGCCTTGGGAGGATGGCCTCGCTACAGCCAAGACCCGGAAGGTTCGGGCTTTATTCCCGGGGGGCGGAGAATCTTTTCAGGGCGCGATACAAATCGCGACCCGTCCGGATGAAACGGGAAGCCGCGGCCAGTTAGCCGGCGTTAAGCATCGCTCCAGCTTTTGGGCTGAAAATAACCTGCCAAGCTGCCAGTGACGCAACTTGAAGCCGGTCCGGAAGTTTAAATTTAAGCACTTCCTGCTAGCTTCAACCGATGGATTTCTGTCCGCGAAAGGTATTCGTGTCGAATTGACCGGGACTGGTTTCAATATCGGCCGTATCAGACAGGCC
>NZ_RZSA01000630.1:0-4017 GCF_003998075.1 Mesorhizobium sp. M2A.F.Ca.ET.037.01.1.1
CGAAAAGCAAGCGGCGTCCCCAGGCGGCGGGATCGGAGTGGTGATCGTGGCCGCCGGCCGTGGCGCGCGCGCCGGTCAGGCCGACGGTCCGAAGCAATATCAGCGCATCGGCGGCCGTGCCGTTATCGCCCATACTCTGGATATCTTTCTTT
This sequence comes from Mesorhizobium sp. M2A.F.Ca.ET.037.01.1.1, assembly GCF_003998075.1. Taxonomy (NCBI): domain Bacteria; kingdom Pseudomonadati; phylum Pseudomonadota; class Alphaproteobacteria; order Hyphomicrobiales; family Phyllobacteriaceae; genus Mesorhizobium; species Mesorhizobium sp. M2A.F.Ca.ET.037.01.1.1. The sequence continues at coordinate 153 of NZ_RZSA01000630.1, forward strand.
CGCATCCGTTGATCGGCCCGGTTGTTGTCGCCATCCACGCCGACGATGCCGAGCTGTTGCAACGCGCCGCGGGGGCACACGCCGAACGTCTCATCACTGTTATCGGCGGCCCGTCGCGCCAGGCCTCCGTCCGGCTCGGCCTCCTCGCGCTAAGGGACCAGGCACCCGAAAAGGTGCTTGTGCATGACGCCGTGCGCCCGTTCGTCGATGCCGGGCTGATCGATCGCACCATCGAGGCCATCGGGGAGCGCCACGGCGCCCTGCCGGCACTGCCCGTCGCCGATACGCTGAAGCGGGAATCGGCCACCGGCATGATCGACGAGACGGTGTCGAGGGCCGGCCTTCATGCGGCGCAGACGCCGCAGGGTTTTCCGTTCTGGCCGCTGCTTGCGGCGCATGAGAAGGCGCATCATCTGGGCAAGACGGAATTCACCGACGACGCGGCGATCGCCGAATGGGCGCAGATACCGATCAAGATCGTTCCCGGATCGCCAGACAACGTCAAACTCACCTGGGCAAGGGACATTGCATTGGCCGACGAGCGGCTCTCCAGCGCGCAGCACCGCTTCCCGGATATTCGCACCGGCAATGGCTACGACGTGCATGCGTTCGAGCCCGGCGACCATGTCACGCTCTGCGGCGTCGCCATTCCCTATGACCGCAAGCTCTCCGGCCATTCGGATGCCGATGTCGGGCTGCATGCGCTGACCGACGCGCTGCTTGCCACCTGCGGCGCCGGCGACATCGGCACGCATTTCCCGCCATCGGACCCGCAATGGAAGGGTGCGGCCTCGAGGATCTTCGTCGAGCACGCGGCCAAGCTGGTGCGCGAGCGCGGCGGCCGCATCGCCAATGCCGACATCACGCTGATCTGCGAGGCGCCGCGAGTCGGCCCGCATCGCGCCGCGATGACGCAGGCGCTTTCGGCCATGCTCGGCATTGCGCCCGAACGCATTTCGATCAAGGCGACGACCAATGAGAAGCTTGGATTTGTCGGGCGCGGCGAAGGCATCGCGGCGATCGCCACGGCCAGCGTCGTATATCCGGGAGAGGTTCCGGCATGAGCAACGCTGAACTTGCAAACGCCCTGCTCCAGGCCTGCCAGCAGCGCGGCATCATGCTGGCGACCGCCGAAAGCTGCACCGGCGGCCTGATCATTGCCGCGCTGACCGACATTGCCGGATCGTCCGCCGTGGTCGATCGTGGCTTCATCACCTATTCCAACGAAGCCAAGATGGAGATGCTCGGTGTCTCCGCCGCCACGCTCGAGGCGCATGGCGCGGTCTCGCGCGAGACGGCGCTGGAGATGGCCGCGGGCGCGCTGGCGCATTCGCGGGCAAGCCTGTCGCTCGCCGTCACCGGCATTGCCGGTCCCAGCGGCGGCTCGGCGGACAAGCCGGTGGGCCTTGTCTGGTTCGGGATCGGATTGGCCGGACAGCCGGTTGTCGCCGAACAGCAATTGTTCGGCCAGAAGGGCCGCGAATTCATCCGGCACGAGACGGTGCGTCACGCGCTGCAACTCGGGTTGCGGGCGCTCGGCGAAAGTTAGGCCGGCTTCGCGCCATAGATGACATCGGCGCGCTTCTCGAAGGCTTCCGAGAACATGCGGAAGGCGCGGTCGAACATCGTGCCCATCAGCGCGCCGAGAATGCGGCTCTTGAATTCATAGTCGATGAAGAAATGCACCTCGCAGCCGCCATCGGCCGGGTCGAAGCGCCAGATGTTGCTGAGATATTTGAACGGGCCGTCGATGTATTTGACGTCGATGGCGTTGTCGTCGGGCTTCAGCAGCACCTGTGTCGTGAAGGTCTCGCGGATCGCCTTGTAGCCGATGCTCATGTCGGCAACCAGGATGGTGCGGCCGTCCCGCTCCTTGCGCGAGCGCACGGTGAGCGATTCACAGAGCGGCAGGAATTGCGGGTAGGCCTCGATGTCCGCCACCAGCGCGAACATTTCTTGCGGTGTATGCGCGACGCGGCGTGTCGCCTCGAATTTCGGCATTGAAAGTCAGCTGGCCTTCGCGAGCTGCGCCTCGCGCGCCGCGCGCAGCCTGGCGAAATCCTCGCCGGCATGGTGCGAGGAACGCGTCAGCGGGCTCGATGCCACGAGCAGGAAACCCTTGGTCTTGCCGATCGTCTCGTAGGACTTGAACTCGTCCGGCGGGATGAAGCGGATCACCGGATGGTGCTTCTTCGAGGGCTGCAGGTACTGGCCGATGGTCATGAAGTCGACATTGGCCGACCGCAGATCGTCCATCAGCTGCAGCACCTCGTTCCGCTCCTCGCCGAGGCCGACCATGATGCCGGATTTGGTGAAGATCGACGGGTCGAGTTCTTTCACGCGCTGGAGCAGCCGGATCGAATGGAAATAGCGGGCACCGGGCCGGACCGTTAGGTAGTTCGACGGCACGGTTTCGAGATTGTGGTTGAAGACGTCGGGCTTGGCGGCGACGACGATCTCCAGCGCGCCGTCCTTGCGCAGGAAGTCGGGCGTCAGGATCTCGATCGTCGTCGACGGCGTCGCCGCGCGGATGGAGCGGATGACGTGGGCGAAATGCTGCGCGCCGCCATCTGCAAGGTCGTCGCGATCGACCGAGGTGATGACGACGTGGCTCAGCCCCATCTGCTTGACGGCGTGTGCCACGCGCGCCGGTTCATCCGGATCGAGCGCGGTCGGGATGCCGGTCGCGACGTTGCAGAAGGCGCAGGCGCGCGTGCAGATCTCGCCCATGATCATGAAGGTGGCGTGCTTCTTGTCCCAGCATTCGCCGATATTCGGGCAGCCGGCCTCCTCGCACACCGTCACCAGCTTGTGCGACTTCACGATCTCGCGCGTCTCGGAATAGCCCTTGGAGACCGGGGCCTTGACGCGGATCCAGTCCGGCTTGCGCAGCACCTCCTGGTCGGGCCGGTGCGCCTTCTCGGGATGCCGCGGGCGCGGCCGGTTGGCGATCGTGTCTACGACTGTGACCATCTCAAACCCTTCGCGGCCGCGATTTCGCCAGCCGCTTGTCTTTCGTCATCTAGGACTTTTCGCGGCAAAGAAAAAGGCCGGGGCAGCGCATGCCGCCACGGCCGTTTTCGCATAGCAGGCTTCGTTCAGCGACGCATTCGCGCGCCTTACCGGCGAACGAGCCGGCCAACAAAGATCAGCAGGCAGGCCCCGATGAAGCCGGTGATCAGATAGGCGACCCAGCCGACGCCGAACGACTGGATGTTGAGAGCCTGCAGGATCGCGTTCAGCACGATCGCGCCGACGATGCCCATGATGATGTTCATGAAGATGCCGGTGTTGCTCTTCATGACCATCTCGGCGAGCCAGCCCGCCAAGCCGCCGACGATGATGGCTGCGATCCAGCCGACGCCATTCAAATGCATGTGCCAGTTCCTCCTCGATCAGGTGAAAATGCATCCGGATACGAACCGCCTTGCCGTCAGCTATCTCCGGCTGCCGCGTGTGAGTCTCGCCTGACCAATCTAGCACGGATCGGCCGTCTATCACCGATCGGCGATCTATCACCGATTGGTGATCTGTCGCCGGGCGGTGATTTGTCATGCGTTCAAAGCGCGGCCATAGGCGTCGAGCACGCTCTCCTTCATCATCTCCGACAGCGTCGGATGCGGGAAGATCGTGTGCATCAGCTCTTCCTCGGTCGTCTCCAGGTTCATCGCCACCACAAAACCCTGGATGAGCTCTGTCACTTCGGCGCCGACATATGGGCGCCGAGAAGCTGCCCGGTCTTCTTGTCGAAGATGGTCTTGACGAAACCCTGGTCCTCGCCCAGCGCGATGGCCTTGCCATTGGCGCTGAAGGGGAAGCGGCCGACGCGGATGTCCTTGCCTTCCGCCTTGGCCTTCGCCTCGGT
>NZ_RZSA01000631.1:0-4017 GCF_003998075.1 Mesorhizobium sp. M2A.F.Ca.ET.037.01.1.1
CCAAAGCTGGCGGTAGAGTGCGCATCGTTCGAGCAGTGTCGCGTGCGGCGCGACGTCGAGCACCTTGCCCTGGTCCATGACCAGGATCTGGTCGCATTCGGTCAGCGAGGCGAGCCGATGGGAAACGATGATCATCGTGCGCCCGCTGGCGATTCGCATGAGATTAGAGCTGACCACGGCCTCGCTCTCCGGATCGAGCGCGCTCGTCGCCTCGTCGAGGATCAGGATGGTCGGATCATGGATCAGCGCGCGGGCGATTGCCAGCCGCTGCTTCTGGCCGCCGGAGAGGTTGGGGGAGCCTTCCTCGATATAGGTGTCGTAGCCGTTCGGCATGCGTTCGATGAACTCGGCGGCGCCCGCCAGTTGAGCGGCACGCATGGCGTCGGACAGCGTCAGGCCGGGACGGCCGGCAATGATGTTGTCCCGGATCGAGCCGCGGAACAGAAAATTGTCCTGGAGGACGACGCCCAGTCCCTGGCGAAGGTGACGAAGATTGATTTCCTTGAGGTCGACCCCATCGAGCTTGAGGAAGCCGCTGTAGTCGCGATTGATCCCCTGCAACAGCCGGGCAATCGTCGATTTGCCCGAACCGCTGCGGCCGACAATGCCGAACATCGTGCCGGCCGGAACGTCGAAGTTGACACGGTCGAGCGCCGGTGTCTTGGTGCCGATATAGCTGAAGGTCAGATCGTTGAATTTGATCTCGCCGACCAGCTTTGGCCGCAAACCGGCGGAATTGGAACTGCTTTCCAAGGGGCGGTTGAGGACCGAAGCGGTTTCGCCGATTGCCGCGCCCACCTCCTCATAGTCCTCGACCAGCCGCGCCAGGCCGACCAGCGGCTGGGCGACGCGCTGTGCGATCATCATGAAGGCGAACAGGCTGCCGACCATATAGCCCGACCCATCGCTCATCGCGAGATAGGCGCCGATCAGCATAGTGCCGAGGACCATGACACGTTCGATCGGCGTGACCAGGGTCTGCGGCCAGTTCGCCAGTTGCCCGAAGGCGAGACGCGCCTTGCCTGCGTCGGCCACGCGTTCGTCCCATAGCGCCTTGCGCTGCGGCTCGAGACCGAGCGCCTTGACGGTCTTGATGCCGACGACGGTTTCGCCGAGCGCGGCTGCCTTCCAGGTCTCGGCGTCGACCACGCTCTGGTAGCGTCGGCGCAATGGCGCAAGGAAGGCGAAGATGATCGCCATGATCACGACCGCGCAGGCGAGCACCATCCACGCGAGCGTCGCGTTGATGTAGAATATCACCGGGATCAGGACGCAGAGCGTGATCAGGTCCAGGAACGTGCTGAGCAGCTTTCCGGTCAGGAACTCGCGGATGCGATAGATCTGCGCGAGGTGGTACATCGTCTCACCCGCCGGGTGACGCTCGAAATAGTCGAGCGGCAGACGCAGCAGCCTGCCGAAGACATGCAGATTGAGCTTGGTGTCCAGGCGGGCGCCGACGACGTTGATGATCAATCGTCGCGCATGGCCGAGCAGCGTCTCGTAGGCGAAGACGACGGCGATGACCGCGGAGAGGAGGACTAGGGTCGAGACACTGCTGAACTGCAGCACCTTGTTGACCACCGTCATGACGATGAGGGGCGGCAGAATGGTGAGGATGCTCAGCGTGAACGAGGCGATGCCGATGTCGCGCAGCGGCCGGCTCTCGAGTCGCACCAGATCGACCAGCCAGGCGAAGGTGAATGGCGCGTCCGCCGCAATGTAGGAGCGCGCCGCCCGCAACAGGATCGCCTCGCCCGACCATACCTGCAGCAGGCGGAGCTCGTCGATCGGCACGGCGTCCGCGTCATCGGGCGCATCGACGCTTCTGAGCAGAACGACATTTTGCTCGGCGCTCGCTCCGATGAGGAGACCGGCTCCGCCATCATTGAACAGCAGGACGATCGGACCAGTGTGCTCGAAGCGCAAGAGATGTGACCAGCGTATGCGGAGCGCGCGCGACCACATTCCGGCGTTCTGCGCCCATTGCGAGAGATCGGAGGCGTTTGGAACCGAGGCCGCGCTTGTCGCCCTGAATTCGTTCGGGTCAAGCTCGACGCCGTGATAGCGGGCGACCTGCAGCATTGCCTTGAGGCGCGGCCCGATGCCGTCAAACGCGGGGGGCCCGCCGGGGATCCGCTTCGCCGCGCTCTCAATCCCGCCGTCCCTGTCCGCTTTCACGTCCGCACGGATCGGGACCGGCTGGGCTTCGGTGTTTCGAGGCACGCTTACCATGCACTCCCCCTGCGACCCACAAGCGAGGGTTCGTGGACGCTCCCGGCACACCGCCTCGGCCAGAGCTTCCGGCAAGTTCCATCATAGCCTGAACAGTCTTGGAGGACGAGCCCTTGGCCCCTGTCCCGGACGTGCGTATGCGGGCCCTGCGTTTCCGCGGGACCCGCATGCATTGTTTTCGAACAACACTCAGCCATTCGGCTTCAGAATATCCTTCAAAGCCTTGTTCAGCGTATCGTCGGTCTGGCCGTAGCCGGCACCCTGCTTGCCCTTGTCCGAAGTCAGGTCGGAAGTCGCGCCGGACGGCTTGTTCTGGTTCTGGCCGAAGCCCTTGACCGTGTTGAGAACGTTCAAGAGATCGGTCGTCGCCGAACCGACGGCCTGGCTGACGAGGTCCTTGAACGAACCGGAGCCGCCATTGCCGTCCGAGCCGGATTGCAGGAACTGCTTGGTGTCCGTCAGCCCCAGCGTGCTGGCCGTGACGTTGGCACCGCCGCTGTGGCCAGGCGCGCCGTCGTTGTCGGTGCCGTCATTGTCGTGACCCTTGCCGGGGTTGCTGCTGTCGCTTCCGTCTGGATCATTGCCGCCACCATTGTTGCCATGCTCGGTGTGGCCGGTCCCGCCTCCGTGGCTTCCGGTTGCGCCAGTCGGACCAGGCGCACCCGTGGCTCCGGTGGCTCCCGTTCCACCTGTAGCTCCGGTCGCACCGGTCGCTCCAGTCGCGCCAGTCGCTCCAGTGTCACCGGTCGAGCCAGTGGCACCCGTTGCTCCGGTCGAACCCGTCGCTCCGGTGGCTCCAGTTGCGCCTGTGGCTCCGGTGGCTCCAGTCGCGCCAGTCGCTCCAGTGTCACCGGTCGAGCCGGTGGCACCCGTTGCTCCGGTCGAACCCGTCGCTCCGGTGGCTCCGGTCGCACCGGTGGCACCCGTCGAACCCGTTGCTCCAGTCGCCCCGGTGGCTCCGGTCGCACCTGTAGCTCCGGTCGAACCCGTTGCTCCAGTCGCCCCGGTGGCTCCAGTCGCGCCTGTGGCCCCGGTCGCACCCGTTGCTCCAGTCGCCCCGGTGGCTCCAGTCGCGCCTGTGGCCCCGGTGGCTCCGGTCGCGCCTGTGGCTCCAGTCGACCCCGTCGCTCCAGTCGCCCCGGTGGCTCCAGTCGCACCTGTGGCACCGGTCGAGCCCGTTGCTCCGGTTGAACCCGTCGCTCCGGTGGCTCCTGTTGCACCTGTGGCTCCGGTCGAACCGGTGGCACCGGTCGAGCCAGTCGACCCGGTCGAACCAGTCGCTCCGGTTGCACCCGTGGCTCCAGTCGAGCCCGTAGCTCCAGTTGCGCCTGTGGCTCCGGTCGAACCGGTCGCTCCAGTCGCACCCGTGGCTCCGGTCGAGCCAGTCGCTCCGGTCGCGCCAGTTGCTCCGGTCGAACCCGTTGCTCCGGTCGAACCCGTAGCGCCCGTCGAGCCAGTGGCTCCGGTCGATCCAGTCGCTCCGGTTGCACCCGTGGCTCCGGTCGAACCTGTGGCTCCGGTCGCACCCGTGGCTCCAGTCGAGCCCGTAGCTCCAGTTGCGCCTGTGGCTCCGGTCGATCCAGTAGCTCCGGTTGCACCCGTGGCTCCGGTCGAACCTGTGGCTCCGGTCGCACCCGTGGCTCCAGTCGAGCCCGTAGCTCCAGTTGCGCCTGTGGCTCCGGTCGAACCAGTCGCTCCAGTCGCACCCGTTGCTCCGGTCGAGCCAGTTGCTCCGGTCGAACCCGTTGCTCCGGTCGAACCCGTAGCGCCCGTCGAGCCGGTGGC
>NZ_RZSA01000632.1:0-4015 GCF_003998075.1 Mesorhizobium sp. M2A.F.Ca.ET.037.01.1.1
ATGCAGATGCATCAAAGGGTAGGCGACGATGTGCTTCTCGAGGTGCGAGACCTTGAAACGCATTTCTTTGGCGAAGATAGCGTCACCCGCGCGCTCAGCGGCATCAGCTTTCAGGTCAAGAAAGGCGAAACGCTGGGCATTGTTGGCGAATCGGGATGCGGCAAGAGCGTCACTGCCCTATCGATCCTCCGCCTGCTGCCGAAGTTGAGCGCCAGGACCGTCGGCGGCGAGGTCCGCTTCCAGGGTCGCGACCTGCTTGAGCTGTCTGATCGCGAGATGCGCAAGATCCGCGGCGGCCAGATCGCCATGATCTTCCAGGAACCGATGACGAGTCTCAATCCGGTCTATACGGTCGGCCACCAGATCGCGGAGGCGGTGCAGATCCACACCAAGGCGTCTCGCTCGGTGGCCATGAAGAAAGCCGAAGAGATGCTCCGTCTCGTCCGCATCGCGGACCCGGAACGGCGCGTCAGCAACTATCCGCATGAAATGTCAGGCGGGATGCGCCAGCGCGCAATGATCGCCATGGCTCTCGCCTGCTCACCAGAGCTATTGATCGCCGATGAGCCAACCACCGCGCTTGACGTCACAATCCAGGCGCAGATCCTGCGGCTCATCGTCGATCTGAAAGAGCGCACGGGAACGGCCGTCATGTTCATCACGCATGATCTGGGCGTCGTCGCCGAGACATGCCAGCGCGTGATCGTGATGTATGCCGGCCGGATCGTTGAGCAAGCGAGCGTGATAGATCTGTTTGCGCGTCCGGCGCATCCCTACACCCAGGGGCTCATGCGATCGGTGCCCGACCGGCGGCGCGGCCGCCAGCGCCGCCTACCGGAAATTCCAGGCATCGTGCCAAGCCTGCGGGAGCCCATTGTCGGGTGCAGCTTCGCGCCTCGCTGCCCGTTCGCGATAGATGTTTGCCGCGAGAAGACGCCCGCCCTGCGTGACGTCGGGTCGAGCCACGCCGCAGCTTGCTGGCGCGCCGAAGAGGTGATGGGCGCATGAACGGTCCGCTGCTGAAAGTTGAGAATCTGACCAAGCATTATCCGCTCGGTACAGGATTCCTGAAGAAGAGCATTCCGGTAATCCGGGCGGTGGAGGATGTATCCTTTTCCGTCGGGGCGGCCGAGACACTCTGCATCGTCGGCGAATCCGGCTGCGGCAAGTCTACCATCGCGCGGCTTTTGATGCGGCTCGTGGAGCCGACGGGTGGTCGCGTGCTGATCGACGGGACCGACATTGCGAGCCTCAAGAAGCAAGCGCTCCACGCGTTTCGCCGTCGGATGCAGATGGTCTTTCAGGATCCCTACTCGTCGCTGAATCCGCGCCTCACCGCCGGACAGATCATCACTGAACCCGTCGAAAACTTTGAGCGTCTCAGCCGGCGGCAGCGTCAAGCGCTTGCCGCGGACCTTCTCCGAAAAGTCGGAATGTCGCCTGAGATGATGCACAGGCTCCCATCCGAATTGTCGGGCGGTCAGCGCCAGCGGCTCGGCATTGCACGCGCCCTGTCGCTCAACCCCTCTGTCATCATCGCCGACGAAGCGGTGTCAGCCCTCGACGTCTCCGTGCAGGCGCAGATTCTGAATCTGCTTCTGGATCTCCAGCAGCAAATGGGCATCGCCTTCGTCTTCATCTCGCATGACCTCGGCGTTGTAGAGCATATCGGGCAACGCGTTGCGGTCATGTATTTGGGGCGGATTGTGGAACTCGCTCCATGCGAGGCGCTCTTCGCCGAGCCGGTACACCCCTACACCGAGGCGCTGATCGCGGCGGCACCAGTGCCGGATCCGACGCGCGTTCGGCAGGAGGCACCCATCGAGGGCGAGGTGCCAAGCCCTATCAATCCGCCGAGCGGATGCGCGTTTCACCCGCGCTGCCCACTCGCGATCGAGCGTTGCCGCATCGAAGTGCCGCCTTTGGTGCCGATGTCAGACGGGCGCGTCGTAGCCTGTCATGTTCGTGCTCCGGCTACAGGCATGCCGGCCCAGCCTACTGCGGCGCCTAATACTTTGCCCGGTCCTGTGGCTCTGTCGGAGCCTCCATCGCCCGATCGAGAGTCCCAAGCGCAGCGCTGACACGCACACCGCGCATCGTTACAAATCCAGCGACAAGAAGAGAATCGAGACTATGGAAGAACATTTGCACGAGAGCGATTGTCATCCGACCCAGCAGGTTGGCGGCTATGATACGGTCGGATCGATTGCGACGAACGTTGCGGACGGCTTCACGATGGTAGCAGTGGGCGACCTCATCGTGTCGCGGGCAGTTACTAAATCTCAGGATTCCGGCTTCGGCGCCGTCGTCAAGATTCTTCGCGATGCTGACGTCACTTTTGGCAACCTGGAAGTCAACATCTTCGATATCCGATCGTTCAATGGATACCCGCAGGCTGAATACGGCGGCGCGTATCACCTCAGCCTGCCGGAGGTCGGACCTGATTTGAAGGCGATGGGGTTCAACATGGTCGGCCGTGCGAACAACCATACGCTTGACTGGGGCGTTGAGGGCATGCGCGAGACGAGCCGGGTGCTCGATGAGAGCGGTATCATCCATGCAGGTACGGGCGAGAATCTCGCACAAGCCGGCGCCGCTCGCTTCTTCGAAACCGCACGCGGTCGCGTGGGGCTGGTGTCCTTTGCTTCAACATTTGCGACGATGGCTCGTGCCGGCGATCCCGCCGGCGAGGCGCCAGGCAGACCCGGACTCAACCCGCTTCGTTTGGCGGAAAGCATCGTGGTTCCGCCGGAGATGCTCGAAAACTTAAGGCAAGTGCGCGATGCGGTGCCCAGTTACGAGTCCGGCCATGATGACCAAGACCGCGTCGTGGTCGCCGGAGCGACGTTCAAGGCGGGCGACAAGACCGGATACAGCTACGAACCCGACCCGCGCGATGTCGCCGACATTCTACGAAACGTTCGTCGGGGCAAGCAGTTCTCCGACTTCTGCATTGTCACCAACCACGGCCACGAGCCTGGGAATTGGAGCCAGGAACCGCCTGACTACGAGCAATCCTTTGCGCACAAAATGATCGACGCCGGAGCGGACGCATACATTGGTCACGGGCCGCATCTGCTGCGAGGCATCGAAATCTATAGGGGCCGGGCGATCTTTTATAGCCTTGGGAATTTCTTCGAGGACGACCTCGGGACCCCGTGCGGCGCCGACATGTTTGACAAATACGCTAAGGACCCACGGGTCGACACGGATGCGGAGGTTAAAGTCGCTGAGATGGCAAGAGGATTCACAGACCCGGTCTTCTATGAAAGCATTGTCACCGGAAGCCGATTTGAGCAGAACCAGCTTGCCGAATTGCGGCTATATCCGATCGAACTCGGTCACTCGAAAAGGTTTGCCGACCGCGGCATCCCGCACTTGGCCACAGGGTCGCAGGCAAGGGTCACTCTGGAGAGGCTTCAGAAGCTCTCCGAGCCGTTCGGGACCGAAATCGCCATCGAGAATAGCATTGGAATCATAAGGCTGAACCCCGGCACCTCGCGGTGACGTTACTTCGAGGCGCGGCGCAAATCAGAAGCCTTATCCCAGATGAGCTGCGGCGCAGCATTAGATCGGTAACTGGCGACACACCGGTTATCGTCATTCGACTAAGAGAGACATCTGTCGCCGTTTGTCTAAAATCTGCGGCAAGTTGCATTGATCCGGCTGAATCGTAAGTTCTATTCCAATGGAGGCTATCAATGAGCGAAGCACCACACCTGACGTTCGATATCGACACGCCTGGCGCGAGCACGGGGCATCTTGTTGTCCCAAAAGGCGCCGACTGCGAAGCTCTTTCGCTGCCGGTCTTCAGCCTCAATAAAGGGAAGGGACCGCGCCTCCTGATCACTGGCGGAAATCATGGCAATGAATTGGAAGGGCCGATTGTCGCTCGGCGGCTTATTGAGTGGCTTCCTGAAGCGCAAACCTGCGGAAGGGTTATCATAGTACCTGAGATCAATCCACTGGCCGTGCAGGCTTGGAGCCGCAACACACCGCTAGATGGGAAGAATCT
>NZ_RZSA01000633.1:0-4014 GCF_003998075.1 Mesorhizobium sp. M2A.F.Ca.ET.037.01.1.1
GCCCCGAGCTGCCGCAATGGGGGCTGAAGGTCATCGTGCCCGCGGTCGGCGGCATGCTGGCGCTGTCGGCCGCACTTGCCGCGGCCTGCTTCGTCAAGGCATTCGGCATCACCTTCCTTGGCCGGGCGCGGTCGGCGGCGGTGGAACGCGCGCACGAAGTCGATCGGTGGTCGCTGGCGGCGATGGCCGTGCTTGCCGCCTTCTGCCTGCTCGCCGGCATCCTGCCAGGCTTCGTCATCGACAGCCTGTCGACGGTGACGCTTCCGCTCGTCGGCGAGCGCATGCCGGTTCAGATGGCGCAGCCCTGGCTGTCGATCGTGCCGATCGCCGAGAGCCGCAGCTCCTATAACGGCCTGCTGGTCTTTGTCTTCATCACCATCTCGGCGTCGCTCGCGGCGTTCTTCATCCACCGCTTCGCCTCGCATGCGCTGCGCCGGGGCATTGCGTGGGGATGCGGCTTCCCGGATGCGGTGCCGGCCGCGCAATACACGGCCGTCAGCTTCGCGCAGCCCATTCGCCGCGTCTTCGACGGCTTCGCGTTCCGCTCGCGCGAGACGGTGGACATGCCGGCGCCGGGCGCGCTGGAGCCGGCGCGACTCAAGGTGGAGATGCACGATGTGGCCTGGGAGATCTTCTACCAGCCGATCACCGGCGCGATCGATTTCGCCACAGAGCGGCTGAACCACCTGCAGTTCCTGACCATCCGCCGCTATTTGACGCTGGTCTTCCTCTACCTCGTCATCCTGCTTCTGGTGCTCGCGCTATGGCCATGATCTCGCAGCTGGCCGTGCAGGGCGCGCAGATGCTGGTCGTGCTTTTGCTGGCGCCGCTGCTGATCGGCTTCGTGCGCAAGGTGAAGGCAAGGCTGGTCAGGCGGCAGGGGTCTTCGCTGATCCAGCCCTATCGCGATCTCGTCAGGCTGATGCGCAAGGAGGTCGTGCTGGCGGACAATGCGTCCTGGCTGTTCCGGGTGACGCCCTATCTGATCTTCGCGGCCACCTGGGTCGCGGCCGCGCTCGTCCCGACATTCGCCACCGGCCTCGAATTCAGCTGGACCGCCGACCTCATCGTCATCGTGGCGCTGCTCGGCAGCGCGCGCTTCTTCCAGGCGCTGGCCGGGATGGATGTCGGCACCAGCTTCGGCGGCCTCGGCGCCAGCCGCGAGGTGATGATCGCGTCGCTGGCCGAACCGGCGATGCTGCTCACCGTCTTCAGCCTGGCGCTGCTGGCCGGCGCCACGCAGCTCTCGACGGTCGCCGCCTTCATGGGCTCTCCGCAAGTCGGGCTGCGGGTGTCGCTCGGCATGTCGCTGATCGCGCTCGTGATGGTGGCGATCGCCGAGAATGCGCGCATACCGGTCGACAATCCGGCCACGCATCTGGAGCTCACCATGGTGCATGAGGCGATGATCCTGGAATATTCCGGCCGCCATCTGGCGATGATCGAGCTCGCCACCTTCCTCAAGCTGCTGCTCTATATGTCGCTGATCGCCTGCGTCTTCCTGCCCTGGGGGCTGGACAGCGGCGGGACCGGGCCGAAATCGCTGGCCATCGGCGCGGCCGCCTATCTCTGCAAGCTCACGGTGCTCGCCATCCTGCTTGCCGTGTTCGAGACGGCGGTCGCCAAGATGCGCGTCTTCCGCGTGCCGGACTTCCTGGGCGCGGCGCTGATGCTGGCGCTGCTCGGCACGCTGTTGCTGTTCGTCTCGCGGAGCCTGTGATGAACGGTCTCACCTTCGACATCGCCCATCTGCTCGCCGGCAGCCTGGTGCTGATCTCCTTCATGATGCTCTACCAGGACCGGCTGTTCGCGCTGATCAATGTCTTTGCGCTGCATGCCGTAGTGCTGGCGCTTTCGGTAGCCTGGCAGGCTTACATCCAGGACGCGCATCATCTCTACATCACGGCGGCAATCGCGTTGGTCTTCAAGGCGATCGTCATTCCCGTCGGGCTGCATCGCATCATCCAGCGGCTCGGCATCCACCGCGACATCGAGACCGCGGTCGGCATCGGCCCGACCATGCTCGCCGGCATCGGGCTAGTGACGCTCTCCATGGTGCTGATGCTGCGGGTGACGCCCGAGGCCGATCCGCTCGCCCGCGAGGATCTCGCCTTCGCGCTGTCGATCATCCTGCTCGGCCTGCTGGTTATGGTCACAAGGCGCAACGCCGTCAGCCAGGTCGTCGGCTTCATGTCGCTGGAGAACGGCCTGGTGCTGGCCGCCACCGGCGCCAAGGGCATGCCGCTGGTGGTCGAGATCAGCGTCGCCTTCTCAATCCTGATCGCCTTCATCGTCATCGGCGTCTTCCTGTTCCGCATCCGGGAACGGTTCGATTCGGTCGATATCGGCGCGCTCGACGACTACCGGGGAGAACGCCGGTGAGCGGGTTTTCCTTCGACGCCGTGGCCGCGATCCTTTTTATCCCGGCGGGTGCCGCGGCCATCCTGGCGGCAATGCCGAACTACCGCATGACGGCGACCGTCAATGTCATCGCCAGCCTGCTCACCTTGCTCGCGGCGCTGTCGCTGTTCGTCACGGAACGGCCAGCGCCGGGACAATACCTCCTGGTCGACGACCTCAACATCGTCTTCATCGTGCTCAACACATTCGTCGGCTTCACCACCAGCGTGTTCAGCGCGTCCTACATCGCGCATGAGCTGGAAACCGGCCGGCTGACCGCGCCGAACCTGCGCTTCTACCACGCGATGTACCAGATCATGATGTTCGGCATGAACTTGGCCTTCGTGTCGAACAATATCGGCCTGATGTGGGTCGCGGTGGAGCTCGCCACGCTGACCACCGTGCTGATGGTCGGCATCTACCGCACGCATGAGGCGCTGGAAGCGGCGTGGAAATATTTCATCCTCGGCAGCGTCGGCATCGCGCTCGCGCTGTTCGGAACGATCCTCGTCTACATGGCTGCGCAGCCGGTCGTCGGCGAAGGCACCAACGCCATGGTCTGGTCGGTGCTGATCGAAAAGGCGGCGCGTTTCGATCCAGCGCTGCTCAGCGTCGCCTTCATCTTCCTGCTGCTCGGTTACGGCACCAAGGTCGGCCTTGCCCCCTTGCATGCCTGGCTGCCCGACGCCCATGCCGAGGGCCCGACGCCGATCTCGGCGGTGCTGTCGGGCCTGCTGCTCAATGTCGCGCTCTATGCCGTGCTGCGCTTCAAGCTGTTGCTCGCGGCGAGCCCGCAGGCGATCGGGCCCGGGCCGCTGATGGTCACGATGGGACTGACCTCGCTGATCTTCGCGGCCTTCATGCTCTACCGCCGCCGCGACATCAAACGCCTGTTCGCCTATTCCTCGATCGAGCATATGGGCATCATCGTCTTTGCCTTCGGCATGGGCGGCCCGCTCGCCAATTTCGCCGGCCTGCTGCACATGGTCATGCACAGCCTGACCAAATCGGCGATCTTCTTCGCCGTCGGCCATATCGCGCAGGTCAAGGGCACGCAGAAGATCTCCGAGATCAGGGGGCTGACCGAAAGCCATCCCGGACTTGGCTGGGCGCTGGTCATCGGCGTCGTGGCCATTGCCGGCCTGCCGCCGCTCGGCATCTTCATGAGCGAATTCCTAGTCGTCAGCTCGACTTTCGCCAGGCATCCGTGGCTGGCGGTCCCGCTGGTGTTCGGGCTGCTCATCGCCTTCGGCGCGCTGCTGCTGCGGCTGACCGGCGTCGCCTTCGGCGAGCCGCGCGGCGGCATGGCGCCTGTCGAGGCGTCCTATGTGCCGATGTATTCGCACCTCGCCTTGGTGTTTGCCGCCGGCATCTATCTGCCGGCGCCGCTGGTGGCGTGGTTCCAGCATGTCGCCGGCATCCTGGGGTAGGCGCATGGTGAGGAAAAACATGCCCGCGCTCGCCGATCTCATCGAGGCCGACCGCCAGGTCGAACATCACGCGCCCTGGCGGCGCGGCGTCGTCGCTCCGAAGGCCTGGAACCTCGCCGTCGAGCAGCTCGTCGCCGGACGCTGGAGCCTGCTCGGCCTGTGGGGGGAGCCTGACAAGGTGCAC
>NZ_RZSA01000634.1:0-4013 GCF_003998075.1 Mesorhizobium sp. M2A.F.Ca.ET.037.01.1.1
CAACAATGTCGGCGAAGCGGCAATCGAGCTCGTCCACTTCGGGTTGGTTCCAGCTTTTCAAAGCAAGCGGCTTGGGCCGTTCCTGCTCGACCGGGCGTTGCGCGCGGCGTGGTCGCATCGGCCGAAACGGCTTTGGCTCCACACCGATACTTATGATCATCCAGCCGCGCAATCGGTCTATGGACGCGCCGGATTCAGCGCCTATGCGCGACGGATGGAAACCTTTCCGGATTAGGCAGTCCCGCTTTCCAGCGCCGCGAGTGATCGCTCGATGTTCTGTCTCGCCTGGGCCTCGAAGCGCTGCCGGAACTCGGTCATGTAGAAAATATGCGGCCGGGCGAGGAAGCTCTTCAGGACGCCCGCTCGGCCAGCGCGCCACATCGGCTCTTCCACCCAGCCATATTCCAGCCGGACCGCCTGCTCATAGGCGTCGAAGACAGCAGGGTCGGCGCCGAGGATCGCCAGATCCATGTCGAGCAGAAGAGCGGCATCGCTGAGTGCGTCCTCATCGCGCAAAGGCGGCAACTGGTGGTTGGCGGTGGCGTTGATCATTGCCGCTATGCGGACGATGCGACCAGGATCGACTCGTCCGGCGAGCCTTTTCTCGGCCAGTTGGGCGCTTTTTGCCTCATTGTCCTTGGCGCGGCTGTCATAGATGGCGTCGTGAAACCAGATCGCGGCCTCGACGGCCTGCGGATCATCGAGCAGGCCTCGGTATTCGTCAGCCAGCGCCAGCATCGCCTCGATGTGGGAGAGGTCGTGATAGTGGCGATCTTCGGCGCTATAGAGCGCCGCAAGCTCGCTTTTCAGCGCCTCGTCGATCAAGGGTTCGTTTTCCATCGTCGCTTGAATCTGCGTGAACCAGGTCCATTTGACAAAGCACTAAGGAAAATTGAGTTCAACCGTGCTATGATTTCGCTTATATGTGCCGCCCGAGAATGAGCAAGGCCGGAGACCGTCGATGAACAGCATTACGATTGCCCGCCCCAGCATGGTGCAGCCGGTCGATCCGATATGGCGGTCGATCCGCGACGAGGCGATGGAGGCGGTGAACCGCGATCCCTTGCTTGCGGCCTTCCTCTATTCGACCATCCTCAACCAGGAGAGCCTGGAAGAAGCGGTAATCCACCGGCTTGCCGAGCGCCTGGCGCATCAGGACATCGGCTCCGATCTCATCCGCCAGACCTTCAAGGCGATGCTGGACGACGATCCGGAGTGGAGCACGACGGTTCGCGTCGACATCCAGGCCTATTACGACCGCGACCCGGCCTGCGACCGCTTCATCATGCCGGTCCTCTATTTCAAGGGTTTTCACGCCATCCAGACGCACCGGCTGGCGCATTGGCTATGGAACCATGGCCGCAGGGATTTCGCGCTCTATCTGCAGAGCCGCTCGTCCTCGGTGTTCCAGACCGACATCAATCCAGCCGCCCGCATCGGCAAGGGCATCTTCCTCGACCATGCCACGGGCCTTGTCGTCGGCCAGACGGCCGTCATCGAGGATGACGTGTCGATCCTGCATGGGGTGACGCTGGGCGGCACCGGCAAGGCCAATGGCGACCGCCATCCGAAGATCCGCCGGGGCGTGCTGATCGGCGCCGGCGCCAAGATCCTCGGCAATATCGAGATCGGCCATTGCTCGAAGATCGCGGCGGGCTCGGTCGTGCTGTCGCCCGTGCCGCACAACAAGACGGTCGCCGGCGTGCCCGCACGCGTCGTCGGCGAGACCGGCTGCGACCAGCCTTCGCGGCAGATGGACCAGCTCCTGCCGTCGCAGAGCATGGACCACGTGGTCAGCTTCGACATCTGACCGAGGCTTACCGGCGGCGGCCGAACGGGCCGCCGGTTCCGCTTGACTGTTCTCCCATGTTATCCTGCCGGCTTGCCTTTACATGGCCATCGTTGGCGTGTCAGAAGCGCGTTCCCACGAACAAGGCCGACATTTCGGAGAAGACTTTTGAAGCCTGACGAAATCAGAAAGCTGGACGCCTATTTCAAGCGCGTCTTCCAGAACCCCAAGCTGCAGGTCAAGGCGCGCCCGCGCAAGGAAGACTCGGCCGAGGTCTATGTCGGCGACGAATTCCTCGGCATCGTCTTCAAGGATGAGGACGACGGCGACTATAATTTCTCGATGGCCATTCTCGACATCGATCTGGCCTAAATCAGCCTTAGCGAACTGCCGCCGAATGGAGCATCCCGACAGCTACCCGACGATTTCGGTGGCCAACCGAAGCAAGCTGTCGGGCAATATGGCTGCTATTTTGCGCGCAGCGTTCAAATTGACGATCAACTCGGGCCGGCGGACATATTCGACTGCAAGCGCGCCGGCGTCGGCTCCCTCGAGGATCATAGCGACCTGGCTGGCCGACCGGCGCGCGGCAAATGCGAGGCTCGTGCCATAGGCCAGCAGCGGACCGTACCTCGCCTGGTCCCTGCCGAAAACGGCCGGCAACCCCGCAGTGTTCGCCATCCCGACGATCCTGGCCCCGTAAGTCGTGGTTCGCGGGACCTCCAGGCACAGCAGTCCGTCCGCCTCGGCAGCCGCGAAGATGGCGAAACCAGCCTCGAGGTCTTCCTCGCTTCCAAGCAAGTGAACGCAAATGTCGAGGCCTTCCGCTTCGGCTGCTGCTTTTGAGAGTTTCGGCAGGATGTCTGGAACCCCCGCGTCGCCCAAAATCGCCAGGCGCCTCAGGTTCGGCGCCACCTGCTTCAACATTCGCACTTGCTCGCGGATCTGGCCTGGGTCGAAATTCGAGCATCCCGTCGTGCGGCCGCCGGGCCGCTCGACGTTCTGGACGATTTTCGCCGATACCGGATCGAGCACGACGGCAAAGACGATCGGCAGATCGGGCGCCGCCTCGCGAGCAGCCCAGTAGCTCACGGCCCCAATGGCGACGATGATCTCGGCTCCGCGCTGAACAAGCTCGCCGGCAAGGGCTAGAAGGCGATCAAGATAGCCGTCGGCAAAGCGAGGCTCGATCTGGATGGTTTCACCGTCCCGGTAGCCCAGCTCTCCGATCGCCCCGCAGAAAGAGCCGAAGCTCGGATACGAGCGGTCGCCGGCGAGCAGAACGCCGACAACGGGGATGTCTGAAGGCCGCATTCTTCGCATTCCCGGCAGTTTCTTGGCGCGCCCGCGCCGTTTCGATGTCGACGCTACCACAGCGTCGTCCGGGCGAAATGCCGAAAAACCCGCTTCCCGTGCGCGAGACGGCGCCTAATCCTGGCAATGTCGTGGGATATGCACCCGACGCCAGCTGGTGGAACCTTCCCGCACCACCACCCGTCGCGCCACCGTCCCGTATGAAGGCGGGATTTCCCGGATGCGGACCTGCTGCGGCCGCACCAGCACTTCGTGGGCAACCGCTTCATACTCCGCCGGCTGAACGACGCGCCGGACGCGCTCCGGCTGGACCACGACCGTTTCGGCGACGCGCGCATAGCGGGCCTTGCGCCATACCTTGCACAGCACCTTGCGGCCATGGATGATGCGCCATTCCCAGGCATAGCCGCCGTCGTAGACCTTGACCGTATGATAGAGCGTGCGCGTGACAGCCGGGACGGTCTCATAGGTGACCCGCGGCGGCGCGATCTGGTCCACGCTTTGATAGGCACCGAAGATCGGCGCGTCGTAATCGACCACCTGCCCGCCGGGGCTTACCATCACATCTTCGTAGACGGTGTCATAGAGGGCCGGCCTGTGGATCGGCTCGTAGCATTCGAGCGCGCGGCTGCCGGCGGCGGTTCCTGAGACGCTGGCAAGCATCGCGACCGCCGCCAGCGATACGGAGTGTTTGCGGATCATGACATTCCCCCGTTGAAAAAGGACGCCTTCACAACGCAGGACTGTAGCGGAAGGTCCGGGGTCGGACAGTGATTTCAAGGCTTTTCGTTAAGCGGCGCGGTTAAGGAATTGCTACCTTGCGGATGGCTTCGTGCGGCCAACCAGGACCGAAGCCGTCGCGCGCGATCAAATCGGCGGTATTTCCCGGGCCGGTCGCGCTTTACTCGAC
>NZ_RZSA01000635.1:0-4008 GCF_003998075.1 Mesorhizobium sp. M2A.F.Ca.ET.037.01.1.1
CAAATGAGCACCGGGAATTGTTGGCAGACTGTTGGCAGGCGTTTTTTCGCTCTAGCCGCCGAAATCCGCAAACCCTTGGGAAGTCTTGGTGCCGCTTGCGTGACTCGAACACGCGACCCCATCATTACGAATGATGTGCTCTACCAACTGAGCTAAAGCGGCCCGGGAAGCGTCAGGCTTCCAGAATGCGCTGCGTGATAGACTCAACCGCTCGCTAATTCAAGATGGGCAGCGGCGAATTCCGGCCTCTTTGCCGGCAATTCCCATCTACGGTTACCGCGCAACACGCGCGGCCGTGGCGCGCGGTGGCGTCCAAGCCGGCTGCCCCACGGCCGCATCGCCCGGCGTGTTCGTGACGAAAAATGTTGATTCTCCAGCAAAAAACCCCGAAATGGCGTTGGATACGCCGGCAAGCAGCCGCTCGCCCGTTGATCGATTGGCCGCCTGCGGCTAACGATCAGGGAACTGTGAGCGAACGCGCAGAGGGAGCTCGCTTGGACCCCATCGAGAAAGCTATCCGCAATGCCTTCGAGAAAGGCAATGCCGAGGACCGGGCGTTCCGAGAGAAGGTCTATCGATCGGCCTTTGCCGCGCTGGACCGCGTCCTGCAGGCCAACCCGAACATCACGGTCGAGGCCGCCATCGGCCGCCGCAAGGCGGTGCAGGCCAAGATCACCGAGATCGAATCAGAGTTCCTGCCGGCCGTCCCCGATGTGACGTTGCCGCCGGAAAATGTCGTGCCGGCCAGCAATGGCGCGCCGGCGCCCCGCGTCGAGGCGCCTGCCGGTTCGGCCGCGCCTTCGGTCGACGCGCCGCTGCCGCCGTCGCAATCAGCACGCTCACCCTCGATCACCGTCGACGGGCCGGTGCAGCCAGACGCTTCGGACCAGCCGCGTTCGCGCGTGCTGCCGCGCGTGCCCGACATCATGCCGGACGAGACGGCGCTTCCCGATGCGCCGTCGCTCGATGAATCGCCGGGCGCTCCCGTCGGCAACGGCGCCGAGGTCGCGCCCGATCGCGATGAGCGGCGGATCAGGGGCCGGCGCCTGCCGCTGACCGCGATCTTCGTCGTCGCGACATTGCTCGCCGCCGCCGGCATCGGTCTCTACTTCGCCAAGCAGACCGGCGTCTTCAAGACGGCGGCCGAGCTCGACACCGGCCCGCCGGAACCGACGCCGACCCTTGACAGCGAGGACTCCTCGCAGCCGGGCGACACCGGCTCGCCGCAGAAGCCGGGCGAGGCGGACCAGTCGAAGAACTGGATCAACGTCTTCTCGCCCGCCGACCCGACCCATGTCAGCACGCCGTCCGACGCCGGCGCCGACGTGATGAAGGACGACACCGGCCAGTTCCTGCGCATCCGCTCCGGCGCCTCCGGCTCTGCCATTGCCTTCGATGTCGGCCAGGGCGTTCTGGAGAAGCTTGTTGGCAAGCACGCCATGTTCGACGTCGTCGCCCGCTCGGAAGAAGGCAAGGAGACGCAGATATCGGTCGACTGCAATTTCGGCGATCTCGGCGATTGCGGCCGCAAGCGTTACGCCGTCGGCCACGAACGCAACGAATATTTGTTCGACGTGCAGTTCCCGGACAAGCATCCAGGCGCCGCCGGAACCATCGCCATCAACTCCGACATCGATCAGAAGGGCAAGTCGGTCGATATCTACGAGATACGCGTTTCGATCGCGCAGTGATCGCGTCTGTGTAGTTATCGACGCAGGCGCAGCACCCCACCCGCGCCGCAGGCGCGGGCGGGGTGACAGCGCCGACGTCGGATTTTTAGCCCTTAGCCATCCAACAACGCTTGCAGCGT
Source organism: Mesorhizobium sp. M2A.F.Ca.ET.037.01.1.1 (assembly GCF_003998075.1). Lineage (NCBI taxonomy): Bacteria > Pseudomonadati > Pseudomonadota > Alphaproteobacteria > Hyphomicrobiales > Phyllobacteriaceae > Mesorhizobium > Mesorhizobium sp. M2A.F.Ca.ET.037.01.1.1. Next base: position 1,811 of record NZ_RZSA01000635.1, read on the forward strand.
CTCGATGCGGTCGGCTTCCGCCGCCGGCTTGTCCCAGCGCAGCCGTGAGATGCGGGGAAAGCGCATCGCGACACCCGATTTATGCCGGGTCGAGCGGTTGAGGCCTTCGAACGCCACCTCCAGCACGAGGCCGTTGCGACGGTCGGCGCGCACCGAGCGCACCGGGCCGAAACGCTCGATCGTGTTGTCGCGCACATATTTGTCGATCTCTCTCAGCTCCTCGTCGGTGAAGCCGAAATAGGCCTTGCCGACCGGCACCAGCTCTTCCGAGCCCTCGGGGCCGGACCACACACCGAACGTGTAGTCTGAATAGAAGCTGGAACGCTTGCCGTGGCCGCGCTGCGCATACATCAGCACCGCGTCGATGGTGTGCGGATCGCGCTTCCATTTGAACCACGGGCCCTTCGGCCGGCCGGCAAGGTATGGCGAATCCCAGCGCTTCAACATCACCCCTTCGATGATCGGATGCGGCGGCGCCTGGCGCAGCCGTTCCAGCGTCTCCCAATCGGGGAACTCGACCAACGGCGAGAGATCGAAGCGGCTGGGATCAAGCGTCTTCACGAAGGCCTCGAGACGCTTGCGGCGCTCCGCGAAAGGCAGCGAGCGCAAATCCTCGCCGTCGATCTGCAGCGCGTCGTAGCAGCGCATGAAGGCCGGATAGCGCTGCTGGATCTTTGGCGACACGCTCTTGCGGTTCAGCCGCTGCTGCAGGTCGGAGAAGGTTCCGGTCGCCTCGCGAGGGTCGCCGACCAAAAGCTCGCCGTCGAGCGCCGCTTCGAACGTCATCGCCGCGGCAAGGTCTGGGAAGGCCCCGGACACATCGTCGCCGGTACGCGAATAGAGCCGGCGCACGCCGCCCTCGCACACCGCCTGCACACGGATGCCGTCCCACTTCCACTCCGCCGCATAAGCGCCGTGGTCGAGCTTTTCGAGGTCGCCATCGTCGACGGCGTTGGAGAGCATCACCGGCCGGAACAGCGCAAGTGCCGCGCTCCTCGGCTTTTCCGCCCGGCCTTCCAGCCAGGCGAACAGCTCGGTGTAAGGCGGCGTCAGCCCGTGCCAGAGCTCCTCGATCTCGCTGACGTCGACCTTGCCAAGATCGGCCAGAGCCTGTTTGGCGAGCCGCGCCGACACACCGATGCGCAGGCCCCCGGTCACCAGCTTGATGATGGCGAAGCGCGCCGAGATGTTGGCGTCGTCGAGCAGCCGCGCCAGCACCTTGGGCCCATCGGAGCGGCTTGCCGCCTGCAGTCTGCCGACCACCTCGGCAAGCGTCGGCATGTGATTGGGGATGTGTCCTTGCGGCTGCGGCCAGACCAGCGACACGGTCTCGGCGAGGTCGCCGACATAATCGTAGGAATAGCCGAACAGCACAGGATCCATGCGCTCCACCACCAGCGCGCGCAGCATCGCCGGCTTCACCGCCGCGATGTTGAGATCGCCCGTGATCGCCGCCAGCGCCAGGCCGCGATCGGGGTCCTCGACGCTGTGGAAATAGTCTCTGAGCAGCGTCAGCTTGCCGTTGCGCGACGGCGTCAGCACGAGACGGTCGAGGAGCTCGGCGAAGCGGTTCATGCGCGCCACGCCAGGGGCAAAAGCCGGCGCGAGGCCCCCCTCTCTGGCCTGCCGGCCATCTCCCCCTCAAGGGGGGAGATCAGATGTCGCCACGGCTTTCGCCAATCTCCACTGTCGCGGGAGATGCGCCGGCGCCGAAACTGCCAATCTCCCCCCTTGAGGGGGAGATGTCCGGCAGGACAGAGAGGGGGGCCGTAGAGCGCGGCGGTGACGATTGGCGAACACTGTTCCATCAATCGCCCTCGTCCTCATAGCCCACCAGATGCAACGGCCTTGCCGCGATGCCCTCCAGCTCGCACCAGCGCACCAGCGCTTCCTCGCGGCCATGCGTGACCCAGATTTCCGCAGCACCCGTTTCCTTGATGGTGATGATCAACTCGTCCCAGTCGGCGTGGTCGGAAATGATCAGCGGCAGCTCGACGCCGCCCTGCTTTGCCCGCTGGCGTATGCGCATCCAGCCCGAGGCGAAGCAGGAGATCGGGTCCGGAAAACGCCGCGCCCAGCGATCGGCGAAGGCCGAGGGCGGGCCGACGACGATCGCGCCGGCGAAATCGGCCTTGGCGCCGCTTTCAACCGTCGCCGGCTCGAGCCGGCCGAGATCGATCCCCTGGCTCTGATAATAT